>JAYVVO010000677.1:0-6905 GCA_043786955.1 Saprospiraceae bacterium | reverse complement strand
TTTCCGTCATAAAATGGATGGATAGATACAAATCTTAAATGAAATTCAGCAGAAATTTGCAAAATACTCAAAAGGTTTTTCCCTTTCTCGAAAGAAATGAGTTCATTATTTAACCAATTTACGAGCGTATTCATTTCAACTGCAACATCTTCAGGTGCTGTAAAATCCATTCGTTCGCCACGATAATTATACAGATAATTTTTTGTGTTTTTCCATTTTCCAATCTGATTTTTCTTATCCTCCTCTACCTCGTACATGATACCACTGTGAATATTTTTAATTTTATTCTCAGTGATATTCATATCGCCGCGTGCCATTTTCTGAATATCTTGTATGACAGCATTATGCCCTTGAATCTCTAAAATATCTTTTAGTAGTTTACCTGAAACAGTAATATTATTGAGCATAACGCTTTGCGTTTCCGCCTTAGTCAGAGAATTCCCTTCCATTTTATTGGAATGAAAATTTAATTCTAAACGAAACTTATCGTCTATGCGCTGCAACACATCCATGGACAGTTCGCCAATTGAATCTATTTCCGCTTTATGCGCATTAATTTTATTTAAGTGTTCTTCTAAAATCATGAACTGGCTAAAAGATTTTTCTTTGTGTAAAGATACTAACCTATTTTACTTTTTTCAAAAAATGAAATTGAGAATTTCAAAATTGAAAGACACAGGTTGAACAGAGCAAAACAAAAATTCCACAAAAACACACCTGTTACCTTGTAACTTTTTCGCGTTATTATAATTTCTAAAAAAAAGTGTCGAAAAAATTTTTTTATGAAAATTTAAATTCTTAGCTTTATCCTTATAACCGTTTCGAATTATCGGAATCATATACTTCAGAGAATAAACTATACATCATTTGCTTTTTTTGAGTTCAAATATTTTTTTTAACCTAAATTTTTTGCACATGAATATTACTTTCGAAGAGTTGAGACGCATTAAACACAGTTTGCCGCATGGTAGTATGCGTCGCATTGCGGGTGAACTAAACAGAGACGAACAAGATGTTCGAAGTTTTTTTGGAACCGATAAACAAAAACGAACGCCAGCCGATTGGCATTACGAACCAGGTGCAGAAGGCGGCATTATTTCGATGCGCGATACATCTATTTTGGATTCTGCCAGACGCATTTTAAGTGAACCACATTTCCATTGATGTAAAATATTAGTTAAAAAAATAAAAAAGCAACCAAATATTTGGTTGCTTTTTTATTTTTGACTTACTTTAACGCTGTAAATAAAAAAACGATAAATTTAATTTAAATCGCCAGAATGAAAGTCTTACACGTCAGTGCAGAATGTTATCCCGCGGCAAAATCGGGTGGTTTAGGTGATGTTGCAGGTGCGCTTCCTAAATATTTATGCCAGAGTGGCGTGGACACCAACGTTATAATGCCGAAGTACAATTTGAAATGGCTCAATAACCAAGAATACCAAATTATTTATAAAAGTAGTGTACATTTGGGCGTTTATCCAATTGATTTTACGGTAGAAGTTTGCGCCAATAAAACTTTAGGCTTTACGCTTTTGGTTGTCAATTGTCCCTCCTTTTTTTCAAAAGGCAACGTCTATGTTGATGACTATGGGAATGGTTTCCCCGATGAAGTGCAGCGTTGGTTGACTTTTCAACGGGCGGTTTTGCAATTTGTGATGGCTTTGAAAGAAGATGATAGACCCAAAATTTTGCATTGTCATGATCATCACGCAGGATTAATTCCGTTCATGGTTCAAAATTGTAATCAGTTTGATTCCATAAAAAATATTCCCACCGTTTTCACCATTCACAACGGCTTGTATCAAGGTATTTTTAGTTGGGGGAAAAAACATTTTATTCCAGAGTGTCGTTGGGGTTCGCTGAATTTATTGGATTGGAACGGACAAATTAATCCGATGGCGAGTGCTTTAAAATGCGCTTGGCGCGTTACCACAGTTTCAACGGGATATTTACATGAATTGCGTACGAATTTCAACGGTTTGCAAAATTTATTGAAAGAAGAATGGCATAAATCTTTCGGCATTTTAAATGGCATTGATAATAAAGTTTGGAATCCTTCGACGGATGATATGCTTCAAACCAAATTAAATGGCGACACAGAGGCTTACAAAGCGGCTAATAAAAAATACCTTACGGATTTATTTGCCATCCGAAATGATGTACCGCTATTTGTTTTCATCGGTCGGTTAGTGCCCGAAAAAGGTGCAGAGCTTATTCCGCAACTTATTGGTCGCGTTTTGTCGCAAGGCGCCGCAGCGAGTTTTGTTGTTTTAGGCACGGGTGAAAAACATATCGAGGATGATTTTAAGAATGTGGCGCATTATTTTAAAAATAATGTTGGTGCAGCAATTACGTATAACGAAGCACTTTCGCATCAAATTTATGCGGGTGCCGATTTTATTTTAATGCCGAGTCGCGTTGAACCGTGCGGATTAAACCAAATGTATTCCATGCGTTACGGCACAATTCCAATTGTGCGCAAAACGGGTGGATTGAGCGATACCGTTACAGATTTCGCTTCGCCACAAGGCGGAACAGGCATTAATTTTTTACATTTCGACATTAATGATGCGGAGTTGGCTTTCAATCGCGCTTCACAACTGTATTGGGATTTTCCTGAACGCTTCAAAAGTTTGCGCCAATACATCATGCAAGTGGATCATTCTTGGGAAAATTCTACATCACTTTATATTCAATTGTACAGACAAATTGCTAACGTTTAACAAAAAATAAAAATCATGGATAAAGGACAAAAAGTAGTGAGTTTAATTTTGGGCGGCGGACAAGGTTCGCGTTTATTTCCGCTCACGAAAGATCGTTCAAAACCAGCAGTACCGATTGCTGGTAAATACCGTTTAATTGACATTCCGATTTCAAACTGTATAAATTCCAATTTGCGACAAATTTTTGTCCTCACGCAGTTTAATTCTGCTTCTTTGAATAAGCACATCAAAAACACTTACCACTTCGATAATTTTAATGGAGGCTTCGTTGATATACTTGCTGCAGAGCAAACTATTGATAATCCAGATTGGTTCCAAGGCACCGCTGATGCGGTGCGTCAATCGCTGCACCACGTTTTAAATTATGGCGCAGAGTATATTATGATTCTTTCGGGCGATCAGTTATATCAAATGGATTTAGATGCGATGATGAATGAGCACATCTCTAAAAAAGCAGAATTAACCATTGCAACAATTCCTGTTAATGCTAAAGATGCGACGGGTTTTGGAATCATGAAAGTGAACGCAGCAGGAATGATTGATAGTTTTATAGAAAAACCTAAAGCCGATTTATTACCGAATTGGGTTTCACCCGTGCCTAAAGAGGATAAAAAGAAAGGCAAAAACTATTTAGCGAGCATGGGAATTTACGTTTTTAACGTAAAAACGATGGTTGATTTATTAGCCGCAAATCCTGAAGCTGTGGATTTTGGCAAGGAAATTATTCCAGCAGCAATAACTGGAGGAAGACCTGTGGCAAGCTATATGTACAATGGTTACTGGACAGATATTGGAACAATAGAATCATTTTTTGAAGCTAATTTAGAACTCGCCGAGCCGATTCCTAAATTCGATTTATACAACGTTGATCAACTGATTTTTACGCGAGCTCGTATGTTGCCACCGACAAAATTTTTTGGCACTACACTCAAAAAAGCGGTTGTCGCCGACGGCACAATTATGATGGCTAAAAGTCTTGAAAATTGTCTAATCGGTATTCGTAGCAGAGTAGGTGAAAAGACAACAATGAAAAATACAATTATGATGGGTGCCGATTTTTATGAACACCTCGATCAAATTTTAGATAAATCAACGATCAATGTAGGCGTTGGTAAAAATTGTAAAATTGAACGTGCTATTTTAGATAAAAATTGCCGCATCGGCGATAACGTAGTGATTAAGGGTGCTGTCGGTTTTCCACGCGAAGAACACGAATCATATTCAATTGTTGATGGTATCGTTGTTGTAAAAAAAGGCGCAACTATTCCGAGTGGTTCGCGGATTGGAGCAGTTTAGTTTTTAGTTGCTCGTTGTAAGTTGTTCGTTTAAGAGTAATTCATGACGAATAACTTACAACTTACTACGAAAATATATGATCTTAATAGAAAAATATTCTAAAAAACACGACGGCGCATTTGAAAAAATTTGGGTGGATTGGTTGCGAATCACTATGGGTATTGAACCACAAGAACGCGATGTTGAAGAAGTGCGTCATCCGATTGAATCGTATATTGTAAACGGTGGCATAGCATTTTACGCTGTGCAAGATGATGCGTGTGTGGGTGTAGTAGCTATTAAAAAACTCAATGCAAGCGATTACGAATTTTGTAAATTGGTGGTGGGTGAACAAGCCCGTAAAATGGGTTTAGGTAAAAAATTAGTCGCAAGTTGTATAGAATACGCTAAAGAACAAGGCGGCGCGTATCTGTATTTGCAAAGTTTTTATAAATTAGAAATTGCATTGAATATGTATCGCGCAATGGGTTTTGTTGAAACGACTGCGCCCGATGGTATGTTTGTTGTAAAACGCACAGAAATTATTATGAAATTGAAGTTGTAAAATTTATTTTTCAGAAATATTTAATTGTAGCAGATGCGATAAAATAAAACCATTGCATTAGGTAAGCTGAAAGTGTTTAAGGTGCTCGAAACTAAATTTAAGTTTTCTTGTTGAGACTAAATGCTTAATGACATACTTTTTTAATCAAATTAGTCCGAAAAAATAGCAGCTCTAAAATTCTTAAAAATTCAATTTCAATGCGACTTTCAGTAACACGCAAAGCACACTTTAATGCTGCCCACCGATTAAACAACCCGAATTGGAGTAAAGAAAAAAATAAAGAAGTATTCGGTTTGTGCAACAGTCCGAACTACCATGGGCATAATTACGATTTAGAAATAACCATAACAGGCATGGTGGATGAGCAAACAGGTTATGTGTACGATCTCGGGCATTTAGCGCATCTCATTAAAATTCATGTTGAAGCCGCTTTCGATCATAAAAACTTAAACCTCGACACTGAAGAATTTAAAACTACAATCCCTTCTGCCGAAAATATAGCCGTCGTTATTCATAAAAAACTACGCTTGCATATTGATTCTGATTACGATATTCATGTGCGTTTATACGAAACAGCGCGTAATTTTGTTGATTATCCAGCGTTATTTTAATTTCGTTTAATTCCTTCACCCTTTAAATAATCTAAAAAATTATGGCTAAAGAACTTCGCTACATTAAGCGTCAAAGGATTGAACCAGAAAAAGAATTGGGTTTTGGAACCATTTTGAATGAAAAACAAAATCGGCTAATTAATAAAGACGGTACGTATAACTATGTTCGCAAAGGCTTGCCGTTAAGCCAGACGTTTAATATTTATCATAAATTAGTTGAATCTCCCACTTGGCATTTATTCTTTTATATTTTTGTTTGGTATAGCGCTATTAATATCCTTTTTGTTGGTTTGTATTATGCCGTTGGCATTGATGGCATTGATGGCATGAAACACACGACAAAATTTACCGAATTTTGGGAAGTTTATTTTTTTTCAGCACAAACATTCACAACCGTTGGCTACGGAAGAGTAAATCCGATGGGTCCATTAACAGGTGCAGTAGCTTCCCTCGAAGCACTTTCAGGATTAATGAGTTTTGCTTTAATCACGGGTTTACTTTTTGCCCGTTTTTCTAAAGCACCTAAAATGATTTTATTCAGCGACAAAGCACTGATCGCGCCTTTTATTTGGAATGAAAAAGAAGTTCCAGCGTTTATGTTCCGGTCTGCGAATCGGCTCAATACCAGCTTAATGAATATGAAGGTGCAGGTATCAATCCGGATGTTAGAGCGTGATGAAAAAGGCGAAGTAAAAACAAAATTTTACGCCTTAAAATTAGAGCGCGACACAATTACTTTTTTTCCGAGTAATTGGACAGTCGTTCACCCGATTGATGAAACCAGTCCTTTACATGGACTTACGAAAGAGGAAATTGAATCGGTAAAGCCCGAATTTTTAGTTATTTTAAATGGTTTCGATGAAACATTCGATCAAAATATTTTCGAAAGGACTTCTTATAGTTACAAAGATTTGGTGTGGGGTGCCAAATTTATTAAAATTTTTGATTTTAACAGAGACGGGCAAGGCGTTGTAGATTTATCAAACATCAGCGCTTATGAAGCCAAGGATATTGATCATTTAATTTCAATTCAGTTAGCAGAAGCTTAAAAACAAATGATGCTCTCTTTTGAAAGAGAGCAGACATCCGAAATAAACGCTAACCTGAACAAGCTGTAAGGGTAGGATTCGAACCTACACGAAGAAGTTAGCTGAGTGACAAATTTGCGCGCTTGGTGGTCAACCCCAATGTATCACCCGTTTATCCTTTGATCTTCACCCCCGAGACAAGAGGGTATGTCTGCCAATTTCATCACCTCACAATGATTATTTATAAATTCGACACAAATTTAATTGAATTTGTTATTGAAATACAAATAATTTAAAAAATATTTAGCGCTATTATTAATTATTTATGAAATTTTCAAAAAATCGAAGAAAAATTAATAAATTTTAAAATTAAAAATATTGGATAAGAATTTTTTATAAATCGTCTAAAATCAATAAACCACATTAATTTGGGTGATAATTATGCCAACTTTTAAAATAAATTTTCAAATAAAAAATAATCTCTACTTTGATAAAAGATTTTAAGATCTCCATATTCCCCGTGCTATCACCGCGATTTTTTAAGACGGATTATTGCGGTATTTCTTTTGAAAATATCTTGCCAGAATTTAAACATCTCGACTTAAAAACGTTTTCTGGCTTAGAAAATTACGTCGAAAGAATTTTACGGTTGAATAATTCAACCGTTGCCGAAGGTGGCTATGGCGAAAATCGAGAATTA
>JAYVVO010000676.1:0-2398 GCA_043786955.1 Saprospiraceae bacterium | reverse complement strand
TTTGTTAAATCACCCAACACATCACGATGCGGACCAACATCCACTGCGTTCCAATTCCAAGATTGTTTGGAAGGCCACAGCGTAAATCCTTCATGGTGTTTAGAAGTTAGCACTACATATTTTGCTCCAGCGCGCTCAAACAATTTCGCCCATTCATCAGGTTCAAACATTTCTGCTTTAAAATCTTTTGCAAAGTCGGGGTATTTGAAATTTGCGCCGTAATTTTTATTGTGAAATTCTGTAAAGAAATGTTGTGTCGAATTTTTTTCCGCTAATCTGTGCCAATAGTGTTCTGCGTAGCGATCATAAATATCAACACTATCGCGAACAGTTGGGCTGTAACTCGGCACAGAAAAAACTCCCCAGTGAATAAAAATACCAAACTTAGCATCTTCAAACCATGTCGGCACTGCGCGACTATCAATAGATTCCCAAGTGGGTTGATAGATTTTTTGAGAAAAAACAAGTGTAGAATAAAACAGGAAGATAGAAAGCGTGTAATTCTTTTTCATAAAAATTAAATTAATCATTAACCATTTTAAAATACGGCAATCTACTCAATGGCACATCAATTTTTATCGTTTTGCCGCCCACAAATTTATTTCCTAATTCATCTATCCAACTACCCATAGGTAGTTTTACAGTTCTGGAATTTCCTTTTGCAATCATAGGCGTAACCAAATAATCTGTGCCCAGCATATACTGATCGTCGCAGGATTCAAAACCTTGATTGGGAAAAACGTATTCAAGGTGTCGAACAATCGGTTCGCCATCTTTTGCGGCGCGTTGCGCTAAACTGAAAATATAATCACCCATTTTAGCGTGCAGTAAAGCGGCATCGCGACAAATTTTTAAATGCACAGAATCTAAAACGCGCCATGGAGCAACGGAAAATTGCATCATCGGCATCAATGCTTGTGCTTGTGCCGAGCGAATCATAAATTCCTGATCGAATTTGGCGTAATCAATATTTACAAAAGTTCCATCTAAACCGCCACCAATCATATCAGGGCAAGTGAAAGGATGACCGATTAATCCTGCCGAAATCATATCAGGTACAATCAATTTCAAATCATCCCAAGAATAGGCTTTGTCTTGTAACCTCTGTGCGAGCGGTTGATTTCCCATTTTCCAACATGCTCTAAATTCATTAAAATCAAATTCAGCACCGAGTTTTGCATAAAGTTCGGCTTGTTGTGTACCCCGCGCATTCGTTGTAGAATCATATCGCTCAAAATCGCCTGCATCGAATTTAAATCCATCAACACCATATTTTTGCTGCAAACTTTTTAGTTTACCACGCAACCAATCAACCGCTACAGGTTTTGTAAAATCTAAACAAGCGCTGTAACCATCCCACCAATCAATTATGGCAGGTTTTTTACCGTCTTTAGTTTTTACGAGTGCGTCTTGCTGCCTCAAAGGCTTAAAACTTTTTCCGTCTGGACTAATAAATGGTGTGAGCCACAACATGGTTTTAAAACCTTTGGCGTGAATATAATCCATCATGCCTTTCGGATCTGGAAATTCGGTTGGATCAAATTCAAAATTTCCGTAGCCTTTCGACCATAAATCATCCACCATAAAAACACCCGTAGGAAAACCATTTTTGATCACATTATCGGTGTAATTGATAATATCTTTTTGGTTTTGGCGAATGCCGAGTTCGATCCAAGTATTGTATTGCGGCATTTTAAACATTAAAGCATTTGGTGTTTTACCCGATTCTGGAAAAAATTTATCTTTAGCGGCAACGTAGGCATCGCGCAAAGTTTTACCCGATGCAATGGCATCTAATTTTTCAAAATCAGAATTTAAAATCAAAATTCCTGCTTTAAATTCAAAAGCAAATGGTTGTTCACTCCAAACGTAACGCCCTTTATTCGATATTAATAAAGGAGCTGCTTGATTGCCGCGATTGTCAATACTTAAATCTTTTTTTTGTTCATCATCCTTATATGGTTGAAAACTCATTTCTTTTAAAGCTGTATTACAATAGCCTTTAGCCGTAAAAGCACCGTACCATTTTTCGCCTTGGAGTGGTTTTATTTGTGTAACATATTTTTCGGCAAATAGAAAAATGCGACATAATGAAAAAAAGAAAATCAACGCTGTAGCTTTCATATTTAAAAAAATTGGTTGTTAAATCAAAAATTTATGCCGCCCATATCGAGCTTACCCTAAATTAAACGAAGTTTGGTCAAATATAATTATATCTTACAAAATCTGTTTAATTTTGAACTTGATTTTTAGTTTAATGAGTACAATTGGGAAGGAGTTTAATATCACTGGAATTTGTCGCCCTGCGAAGCATTACACGGCTGATGTGTCAGATAAGTTGGCGATAGCTTTCAAAATGATAGAGAAAGGCGATTATTTTATCATCAATCGCCCGCGC
>JAYVVO010000675.1:0-2399 GCA_043786955.1 Saprospiraceae bacterium | reverse complement strand
TAAATTTAAAATTTGTTTCGTTCGAGGGACTCACATTGAAAATGAAAGATTGATTTTTAATTTTCCTACTGTTGAAATCCATGATTTAATAGCAACTGAAACGCTCAATCAAAAAATTTTGCAGAGTAATTTTTATTGTGGTCGCAGTGGCTATACGACACTCATGGATGTTTTATCTTTAAAAATACCCACCATATTAGTGCCAACACCCAGACAGTTTGAGCAAGTTTATTTAGCCAATTTTCATCGTTACAGTCTGCAGTTTATTAGTACATTACAAGAAAATTTCAACCTTAGAGACGCATACGAATCCATAAAAGCGAAGACAATTGTGCAATAGTGCTAAATATTCAATAAACTCTGCGATTAGCGTTAAACAATTCCATAAAATTTAATACTTTTAGGCGTGAAATAATTTTCAAAATTACTATGCTCACATTATTTAAAACGAAACAAGACTTAGCAAATATTTTTCTGATACCGTATTTAATATTGATACGCCTCAGTATTTTCTTTTCGCCTGCTAAAGTAGATATACAAACATACGGATTATTAACCGATTGGATGTTTAATGAAATTAACCCGAACAGCTTTTCAGGTAGATTTTTAGCACTTTTTTTAGTGTTCGTTCAAGCGGTTTTCATAAATATTTTAGCCAATAGGTTTCGTTTTTCGAGAGAATTAAGTTTGTTACCTGGTTTATTCTATTGCTTATTGATGAGTTTAACGCCAGAGTTTTTAACACTCAATGGTTTTGTTCTGGGCAATACGTTTGTGATTTTAGCTTTGTTTTTTCTACTCGATATCTATAAACGAAATGACCGCGTAGCGAATAATATATTCAGTGTCGGTTTTTGGTTGGGTTTCGCTTGCTTATTCGATTACTTGTACGTCTTCTTTTTTATTTGGGCAATAATTGGCATCGTTACTTTAGTAAGATTTAATTTCAAAGATATTTTAATTCTTTTAATCGGCGGATTTCAAGCCGTTTTTTTATTTAGCGTCTATTTATTTTATTACGATAAACTAACGCCTTTTTTTCAAGACATTTCACAGCATTTTGGTTGGTTAAATTTCTATTCGGGTAAAGTTTCGTCGCTATTCTTAAAACTTGGTTTTTGTTTTTCTTGCCTTTTATTTGTGCTGCTTATGAGCGGTTATATTTTTAGGCAACAGAGTTTAGCTATTCAAAAATTTCTTTCTATTCTGTATGTTTATATGTTTGTGGTGGGTTTTGGGATTTTGTTTATTTCTAAAATAAGTGTAGAAGAAATCATGCTGTTGGCTTTACCCATGTGTATTATGTTCACGCTCATTATTCAAAAATTACCTTCTCTTTTTGGCGAATTTTTACATTTAGGTATTGTTGTCGCGGCACTTTTGCTTCAGTTTGAATTTTTATTGGTGAAATAAATTTACTGGTTTTTAAAATAAAAATACGTCTCAATTTGAGAACGATGCGCGAGTTCGGCACTCGATTTTTTATAATTATTAAGCGTCGGATGGACGATACGCGCTTTGGTGTTGTCTTTAAGTTGAATATTTATAACGTCTAGAATTATATTTTTGAGCGACTCATCAAAAATAGGAAAAGCCGTTTCAACGCGGTGTGAAAGATTGCGCTCCATCCAATCCGCTGAAGATAAATAAATATCGGGGGTAGTATCAGTTTCAAAAATAAATACGCGCGCATGTTCCAAAAAACGATCAACGATACTCACCGCTTTAATATTTTCAGAATAACCTTTAAATTGAGGTACTAAGCAGCAAATTCCACGCACTATAATCCGAACTTTAACACCAGCATTCGATGCATCGTATAATCTTTCAATCATCTCTTCGTCTTCCAAACTGTTGACTTTAAGAATTATGCGCGCCGATTTACCCGCATTGGCGCGCGCGATTTGTTGATCAATTTTTTCTAAAAAGCCCTGCCTCAAATTAAACTGTCCGACTAATAAATTTTCAAAAGGTTTTATGTTACTTTTATTGGCAGTCTCTAAATATTTAAAAACACGGGTTACTTCGTTCGTAATGCGCGCATCGGAAGTGAATAATCCCCAATCTGTATAAAAGCGCGCAGTATTTTCATTAAAATTACCTGTGCTTAAATACGCGTATTGTAAATCTTTTTTGTGTTCCCGCCGAATAACCAAAGCTAATTTAGCGTGAACTTTTATACCTGGCATCGAATAGCGCACATTCACACCCGCTTTCATCAATCGCTCATACCATTGTAAATTAGCTTGCTCATCGAATCGCGCTTTTACTTCAATAAAAACGGTGACTTGTTTACCTCGTTTTACCGCTTCAATCAATGCGCGCATGATGCGACTATTTTGCGCCACGCGGTACTGCACAATTTTTATGTGTGTTACGGCAGGGTCCTTTGATGCTTC
>JAYVVO010000674.1:0-6917 GCA_043786955.1 Saprospiraceae bacterium | reverse complement strand
ACATTTTAGCGATTTTTCGCTAATTTTATTTTAAACACTGTTTATACATTGCAATCGTTTCATACAAACCATAATATAAAGCATCAGAAATAAGGGCATGACCAATCGAAACTTCATCTAAATGCAAAACTTTATTTTTATAAAATTTTAAATTTTGTAAATTTAAGTCGTGACCAGCGTTTATTCCCAAACCTAAATTTTTAGCAAATGCCACAGCACGAGTATGTTTTTCGATTTCAAGGAATTTATTTTCAGCAAACTCTTTTGCGAAATCACCAGTATAAAGTTCTATTCTATCAGCTCCAATATTTTTTGCGCCTTCCACCATTTTTTCATCGGCATCAATGAAAACGGAAGTGCGAATATTTTTTTCTTTAAAACTCGCAATAATTTCTTTTAAAAAAGAAGCATTCTTTACAGTATCCCACCCGTGATCTGATGTTAATTGTGTTGGTGAATCGGGAACAAGCGTTGCTTGGGTTGGAACTGTTTCTAAAACAAGTTTTATCCAACGTTCATCTGGATAACCTTCTATATTAAATTCAGTAGTAACTATGTTTTTGAGATTTAGGACATCTTCAAATCTAATATGGCGTTCGTCAGGTCTTGGATGAACAGTAATTCCTTCAGCACCAAATTTTTCGATATCTTTCGCGAATTGTATCAGGTCTGGTATATTGCCACCACGCGAATTTCGGATGACTGCAATTTTGTTAATGTTTACACTTAGGCGTGTATGAATTTTTTCAGACATTTTATTATTTTTAAACAAAAATACAGCAGGCACTACTTTAAAATAGAACCTGCTGTTATTTTATTTAAAAATTTAGAAACCCACGAACGATTCAACGAATGATTCATCGTGTTGACTAATATCTAATCCTTCTTTTTCAGAAGCTTCATCAACGCGCAACGGCGTTATTAAATCTGTGATTTTGTATAAAACGTAAGACAAACCAAAGGCAAACGGAACAACAATTGAAAGAGCAATTGCATGTTGCATAATTAATAAACTATGTGACACAACACCTGCTGAATCATGCGCCCAATAGTCTGATGTTGCAAAAAACCCAGTACAAATCATACCCGTGATTCCACCCAAACCATGACAAGCGAAAACATCTAAAGTATCATCTAATTTACCACTTTTGAAATATTCAGCAGCAAAATTACTCACACAAGCCGCTAAAGCACCGATGAACAAACTCGGACCATAAGAAATGTAACCGCAAGCGGGCGTGATAGCAACTAAACCAACGACTGCGCCGATACAAGCACCAAGAGCTGACGGCTTTTTACCGCGAACGGTGTCTAATAATATCCAAGTGATACCTGCAATGGCAGCTGCTAAGTTTGTATTTACAAATGCTTTAACTGATTGCTCGCTCGCAGCCAAAGCTGATCCACCATTAAAACCGAACCAACCGAACCACAATAAACCTGTTCCGAGAATTACAAATGGAATATTCGCTGGTAAACTACCCGTTGTGTTTTTTCTTCTACCTAAAAACATAGCTCCAGCTAACGCCGCGCAACCCGCAGAAATATGTACTACCGTACCGCCTGCAAAATCTAAAACACCTTTAAGTGCTAATAAACCTCCTGGATGCCACGCCATGTGTGCTAATGGGCAATAAACAAAAACTATCCAAAGATTGATGAACAAGACGTAACCCCAAAAATTAATACGCTCGGCAAATGCACCAGTAATTAACGCTGGCGTTATGATAGCAAATTTTAATTGGAACGCAGCAAAGAGTACCAATGGTAATCCAGCACCCACTGTTGGATGCGGCGCAGTTCCAACATTATTAAACATAAAAAAAGTAGTTGGATTGCCTACAATTCCCCACCCATTCAAATCATCTCCGAAGGCAAGACTAAAACCTACTACATACCAGACAACTGTCACAACACCAAGTGCAACAAAACTTTGTAACATCGTTGAAATTATGTTCGATTTTGAAACCATACCACCGTAAAAAAAAGCAAGTCCTGGTGTCATTAATAGTACAAACGCTGTTGAAACTAGCATCCATGCAATGTTTCCGGTCATTACGCCGTCATAAGGTTTGTCGGCGACTGGAAGATTTGTAGGATAAAGTGCAGCAACTAAACTGATTAAGATAAGCGCGCCGAAAGCAAAAATGCTCATACCACGGTTCGAAACAAGTGACTTCATTTTTTTGTGTTGATTTAACTGAATAAAAAATAATTGGTTTTTAGCTGAATCGCTAATTAATGGTGTAAAGGTAAAATTAAGTGAGGCGCGAGAACAAATTTGAATGCACTCGAAAGAAGAATAGAATTTAATTTTGCATTAATTAATTTAGGTGAAATTAAAATTAATAATAATTAACTTTATAGAAATTTATTAGGGTGGTTTTTTTCTGCGAGAAAGCAAGAATATTTTGCATTCAAAATTTTAGTATGAATGAAGAATTATTTACTAATTCTGAATCGTGTGCCAATCAAAAGGTTTTCTTGCAAGAATCCAATCTCTTGATCTGCACAACTCGTGGTTAATTTAGTAGATCTAATCCAAGGCATATTAATATAACCGGCTTTTATTTCGCCTTGATTAAAAAGTATTTGAACAGCGTAATATTGACGCCAAATTTTGCAGCCTTACCAAAATATGACCAATGCTAAACGTCCACGAGGTGAAAATTTAAAAGTGTAGAACCGGTTCGAGGGTGCATTCCGACAATTTTGGACCCGTTTTAATGGTGCCTTCAATTTTCACTATCTGATTTTGATCTACGATGTATTTCATGTGGTCAGCACAGATAGAAATATTATAATGGTCTGAAATAAAATAAACAATCCTGAAATTGGTTTGCGGGATCGAGATTTTATCAATCGTAAAATACGGATCAATACCGAACGGCGTTTGCCTATCAGGCGCAACAACGCGACGCAAAGTAAAATCGTAGTTTGTCCCTTTAAAATGAATACCAGAAGTTGGATAATCAGCACCGTTCGATCCCCCAAAAATATACATTTCTCCTTTGTTCCTGCGCTCGGTTGGCAAAACTTTTATTTCTTGCGAAAATAAATTACTGACAGATATAAATGTTAATATTATCAGCAGTATTTTACACTTTTCCACTTTTTTTATTTAGTTAATAAGGTTATCTAAGAATTTTTTATTTTTTGCGTTTCGTTTTTTTATACAAATTCAATGAGTGAATTTAATTTTTAAATGTCAATCATTTTCATGCGGCTGTTAATAATAAAAAAATTCACTAAAAATAATTTTTACGCTTGAACAAATTGTAAGTGTCTGTAATTTTGCATTTGAAAAAAATAATTTATAATGAGAATTTTTATTTCAATAGCTTTACTATTTTTATACCATACGCTTTCGGCGCAAACCGATTTCTCTGCGCAAGATGAATATTTGCATCAACCGAAAGAAAAAAATGATATTGTTCGATTAGAAAAATCGAGTGATACGGTTGGTACAGGCAATTCGATTTCAATTTCAATTATTATCGAGAATGCCTCGCTCAAAAAAATGTTTAAACCTTCATTTGATGGTTTTGAATTGCAAGGTCCCTCCACTTCAAATTCAATGATGTTTGTGAATGGTGTTACTTCCCAATCGTACACCTATACATATCAATTATTTCCTAAAACAACGGGCGTTTTTGATATTCAACCCATCAATGTTGAAACTGATAAAGGCACGTTTAGTACCGAGCAAACAAAAATAGTAGTTTTAGAAAACTACATTTCAATGAAACCGCAGCGCAACCCAAACCGTTCTCTTTTTAATGATGATTTTTTCGGAATGTCGCGTTCGCCTTTTCAAAACATGAAACCTAAACTACGCAGTCCGCAAACTTTGCAGAAGAAAAAGAATTATAATACGGAAGAACTTTAAGTTATAATCTGGAAGTAAAAAAGTTATTTCTGCATTAATTATGTAAACCATTAAATCTGACTAAATTTGGCTACCTATAAAATACCACTTGCTTTTTTATTTTGTTTTATTTTAGTAGGCGCAAAAGCGCAAGTAAAATTTTATGCGCAAGTTGAACCTTTAACCGTTCATACAGAAGAGATTTTTGAAGTAAAATTTATTTTAGAAAACGCGAATGGCAATAATTTCACACAGCCTGAATTTTCAGATTTCAGGCTAATGAGCGGACCGAACAGAATGAACTCGATGACTGTTATTAATGGTGATATGAAGAAAAGCGAAGTCATTAGTTTTTCTTTATTGGCAAAAAAACCAGGAAATTTTACGATTGGTTCCGCGGCAATCAATGCAAATGGGAAGTTGCTCATCACCAAATCTTTGAATATTGAAGTCGTAAAAGGCGTAACTTCAACTGATGCACAAGCTACGCGCGCGCAAGGCGATTATTTTATTCGCGCGGAAGTTTCTAATAGAAAACCTTTTATTGGTGAACAAATTCTGCTCGATTATAAAATTTATTCGCTCGTTAATGTCAGCGATATTCGACAAGTGAGTGAACCTGAATATTCTAATTTCAGCAAAATTGAAGTCAAAGAATTTCCTAAAAGCGAACAGCGTGTATCGTTGAATGGAAAAACGTATGTCGTTAAAACTTTAAAACGCATCGCACTCTATCCGAGAAAGTCTGGAAATACTGATATTGAACCTGTAATTTTTCGGTTCGATGCGCCACAGCGTATGCACAATCGCTCAAAAAATAATCACAGTGTTGAAATAGATGAACTCGATCCGTTTGGATTATTAATGCCTCATGAACCAGTTGAAATGCCGACCAACACTTTAAATATTGAGGTACAGCCGACACAACAAAAAAGTGGAAATAATGAGCTCGTAAATGTGGATGGGTTTGAAGCAACGCTTCGTCCTGAAAAAATAAACATTAACGATGTCGCAGCCTTACAATTAAAAATTACAACACATAGCGATGCTTCTCAGCTTTTTCCGCCTGATGTTAAATTACCTCCAACTTTAAAAATAAGCGAAGGCAAACTTATTTCAGAAAATACGAATTCTGAAAGCGGTGAAATCGTAACCGATAAAACTTTTGAGTACTTAATTAGTAGTTCAGAAAAAAATAGTTCTAATACTCAGTTACCAACAACCGTCGAAACGTTTAAAATTCCACTGACTTATTTCGATACTAAACAAAAAAAAGTAGTGCGAATTGAGTCTCAATCTTTAACGTTAACGATTGAAGACAAAGTGCAAACGTCAGCGCAACAAAATTCCACAACACCAACAGAGGGTTATAAATCAAAAAGTTTCATAGATACTTATTGGTTGTGGCTTGTTGGTGGTTTAGGTGGTGCGTTGGTGGGTTTAATTTTTTATTTAAGAAGTTTTCAGAAGAATAAAATTATTATACCCAAAATAGTTAATACACTTGAAAAGAAAATTGCAGAAGAAGGAACGGCGCAAAGAACGCAAAAAAATCCCACGCCAGATATTGCAGAAAAATCTGTATTTGAATTGAAAAATTTGGAAGGCTTGCAAAATGAAAATCCGTCGTTGTTTCTTTCGCAAATTCAGAAAAGACTGACAGAATATTTAAATCAAAAACTCAGCACAACTGTTCAAGATTTGAACGATGGGGATTTAAAAAGGAAATTTGCAGAAAATAATTTTTCAGAAGCAAAACAAAATGAATATTTCAATTTGAAAAACGCAATTCGAGAAGCGCAATTCGCAGGAGGTAGCGTTGATTTAAAATTATTAAATAAGCAAGCTCAAGAATTTGTGAGTAGCGAGGAGTAAATTTTTTAGAACTTACCATTCAAAATATAGCACCTAAATTAGTTTAATTGTAATTGAACAAATTTAGATTTTTTAGCCGAAGCACGCCACACGAGCGTTACAAAAAACGCGTTCAATACACAGAGCGTAAATTTTTACTTCAACTGTTATTTTTCATTCTCATCGGTTTTATCGTTTACGAATTAATGAGGCGGAATAATTGAGTAAATTTTTTCAGAAAGTTCGTTAGCATTTGTAATAATATTTCCCACAGCAACGCCCGTACGCCAATTCCCTTGAATATAAAAGTTAGGATAATTTTTTTCAAACGCCACAGCGTTGTCTAAAATATTTTTGTAACCCACATTGAATTGTGGTAGAGCGTGTTGCCAAAAATATTTTTCTTGGAAAATAGGTTGCGCTGTCGTTTTCAGAACGGATTTTAAATCGGCAATAACTTCTTCTACACTACTGTGTTTGTGAAAAACGGTGAGTAAAGCTACATCGCGCGGTGCTTTTTCTGGAAAAATTAAACTTTGATTAATGGCACCGAGAAATTTTCTGTTTTCGATGCTTGGCACTAAAAAACCAAAACCTTGTGGTAATTGTGGGACATCTGTTTTTTTGAAAGCAATGTGCAAAACGTGCATCGGGGTGTATTCAATATTGTAAAGTTGTTCGCCTAAATCGTTATCGAAATTAAAAATCAGGCGCGAGAGTGCGTAACTCGGAATAGTTGAAATTATATTTTTTGCATGTAAAACTTTATTTTCTTCTGTGCCAATTTTTACTGTCACTTCAAACGTATTATCTGCTTTTTCAATTTTCCAAGTTGAGGCATTGCAATAAATTTCTTCCTTTAAATTATTTTCAAGCGCATTAATTAGCTTTGAAAATCCACCTTTGAAGTTTACAATTTTACGCGGCTTCATACCTTTTGCATTTTTGAAAACGCCTTTAGTGATTGAACCAAAATCTTTTTCCCATTGCACAAGCGATGGCATAACTTGTTGCATCGAAAGGCGTTGCACATCGCCCGCATAAATGCCACTTAAAACAGGATCAAAAACTTTTTCGAGAATTTCTTTTCCGAATCTGCGCGTTACAAACTGTGCAACTGATTCATCTTGATTGTTTGGTTTATTCTTTCGCCAGCTTTCTGTAAAAAGTTTTAACTTAGCAGATGCTGTTAATA
>JAYVVO010000673.1:0-2405 GCA_043786955.1 Saprospiraceae bacterium | reverse complement strand
AAGAACGCGACGACGCTGCAGTTTTAAATTTAGACGATGGGACTGCTATAATTTCTACGACTGATTTTTTTATGCCTATTGTAGATGACGCCTTCGATTTTGGTTACATCGCTTCGGTAAATGCTATAAGTGATGTGTATGCAATGGGTGGAAAACCTTTGATGGCAATTGCAATTTTAGGTTGGCCCATAAATTTAATTCCCGCGGATGTTGCTAATAAAGTGATTGAAGGTAGTCGAGCGGCTTGCGCAGCAGCAAAAATTCCACTCGCAGGCGGACATTCGATTGATGCGCCCGAACCCATATTTGGTTTGGCTGTGACGGGTAATGTAAAAATTGAAAACATTAAAAAAAATGGAGGCGCACAGGTTGGGGATGTTTTATTTTTAACAAAACCACTCGGCGTTGGAATTTTTAGCACAGCGCAAAAAAAAGGTATTTTGACAGAAGCGCACGCAAAACTTTCGCTTAGTTCAATGAAAACTTTAAATTTTCTAGGTGAAATTTTTGGTAAATTGCCCCAAGTTCACGCTTTAACAGATGTTACAGGTTTTGGTTTGCTTGGTCATCTGAACGAAATGTGCGAAGCCTCACAAACAAGTGCCGATATTTTTTCTGAGAATATTCCTCTTTTAAATAGTTCTGCACTCGAAAATTATTTAGAGCAGAAATGTTTTCCTGGCGGAACAGTGCGCAATTTTGATAGTTATGCTGATAAAATTGCACCCCTCACAGAAAAACAAAAATACTTGTATTGCGATCCGCAAACTTCGGGTGGTTTGTTAGTCGCCGTTGATAAAGAATTTGCGGACGATTTTAGTTATTTATTACGGCAAAATGGCGTTCCGCATTTACCAATTGGTACTATGATTGATAAAAAAGAATTTAGTGTGTACGTGCATTAAAATTATAAATCCAGCAATGATTCCAATTTCTCTTAAAATAAAAGGCGTATTCTCTTATAAAAATGAAGTTGAGATTGACTTTACTAAGTTGACGCGCAATTTCTTATTTGGTATTTTTGGAAGAGTTGGCGCGGGAAAATCTGCGATTTTAGAATCAATAATGTATGTTTTGTATGGAGAGGTGTCGCGGTTAGACAATACGCGCCAAACGTACAACATTATGAATTTGGCAAGCCAAGAATTTAAAATTGATTTTATTTTTGAGCATAAAAAAGAAACCTATCGCTGTATAGTTTCAGCAAAAAGAAAAAAGAAAAACTTCAATGAAACCGATACGCCTGATTTTCGATACTTCAAATTAGTTGACAGTTCTCAGTTGTCAGTTGACAGTAATAAATATGAACTATCAACTGACAACTATCAACTATCAACTAACTGGTTACCGCTCAAAAATTTTAAAGCCAAAGAAATTCTTGGTCTTGAAGCCAGCCATTTTAGAAAAACGGTTATCATTCCGCAAAATGAGTTTCAAGAATTTATTCAGATGACGACGGTTGAGCGCATCCGAATGATAAAAGATATTTTTGTTGATCTGGAAAAATATGATCTCGAACTAAAAACCAAAAAATTAGTGGAAGCCTGTAATTTACAATTGGCTTTGAAGCAAGAAAAACTGAAAGAAGTTGAACACGTTACGCACACTGATTTAGAAAATATTGTAAGTGGCATTTCTTCGACAGAAAAGGAACGCACTGCTCTCATTGGAAATAAACAGAAATTCAATTTTTATTGGGAAGAAATAATTAAAGTTGAGAAACTGCATCAAAGTTTAAAACTTTTAATTTCCGAAAAAGAAAAATTAGAATCTCAGAAAGCAGGAATGGAAGTTACGATGAAAAATATTTTACTCGCTGAGTTCTTTTCCAAACATATTGAAACACCGTTAGCACTGCTCGAAAAAAATACAGAAACAGTATCGCAAACAAAAATAACACTCGAACAAAAAAATACCGCGCTCAATTCTATTTTACAAAAAATTCAAAATATAGAAATCGAACGCGCGCATCACGCGGAAACATATAAAATGCGTTCGCGCATTGAAAAACTAATTGAAGGGCAAGAGCTGTATTTGCAAATTGTAGCGACTGATATTTTGCTTGCACCTAAACAAAAAGAAATTGAAACTCTGACAGATTCTATTGGTGAAATTAATTATGAGAAGCGTAACGCGGAGGAAGAATTAAAAATGCGCAATGAAGAATATGTTGCATTACTCAATAACGCCCATGATTTAAACAGTTTGACGCAATTAAATAATTGGTATAAAGATAGTGATGATTTAGAACGCCGTACTAACGAGATTATTCATAAAAATAAAAAATTAGACGACGGCCTAGAAACGCTCAAATTCAACAAAAATAATATCATAGAAACGCAATTCCGAGCGTTACAAATTCCGATTGACACAACAATAAAACTTAAAGAAACGATTGAGATTTT
>JAYVVO010000672.1:0-2408 GCA_043786955.1 Saprospiraceae bacterium | reverse complement strand
TTGCGTAAAGCGGTATTTCAGAATCGTTTGCTAATTCCTTAATTTTATCGGTACAAGAATCAACGGAAACAAATTTTAATAAGCCATTATTAATTTTTCGCGCTTTATACCAAACCCACATCATGGCAATGAGCGCAGCATCTAAAATGACGAAAAACAAGCGCGATTTAATTTTTGAAATATTGGCAATTAAAAACGATGTTTCAGTGATAAAAAAAATGGCTAAAATGATAATTATTAAATACAGAGGCCACTTCTTAACATAAATGAGATATTGAGAAAGTAAAATAGTTGTATTCAACATAGCAATGGTTATAAAAAAACCATAAGCCGCTTGCATATTATCCGAGTTTTGGAAATACAATTGTATGGAAATACAGCCTAAAAATAAAAGCCAATTAACACTCGGAATATAAATTTGTCCTTTAAAATCGGTTGGATTGCGCACTGCTACGCGGGGCCAAAAATTTAAACCAATCGCTTCACTGATGAGTGTAAAAGAACCGCTGATTAAAGCCTGACTTGCGATGATGGTTGCGACTGTGGCAATAAAAATACCGAAAGGCAAGAACCATTCAGGCATAATTTCATAAAATGGATTGCGCGTTCCAATATTTTTTTCTTTTAAAACCCACGCTGCTTGACCTAAATAATTTAAAACGAGCGTTGTTTTAACAAAAATCCAACTGATACGAATATTCTCTTTTCCGCAATGCCCTAAATCGGAATACAATGCCTCAGCTCCTGTTGTACACAAAAACACAGAACCCAATAACCAAAAACCTTGTGGATATTGCGTTAATAAAATAATAGCGTAATGTGGGCTGATAGCTCTTAAAATAGTTGGCATTAAAACAATTTGCGATATGCCGAGAATGCCGAGCATACAAAACCAAACAAGCATGATAGGTCCGAAAAAACGACCCACTGACTTTGTTCCAAATTGTTGAAAAAAGAAAATACCCGTTAAAATAATTAATACTGTTGGAATAACATAAACAGAAAACCAAGGAAAAACATCAACTAAACCTTCAACGGCAGAAGAAACTGAAATGGGTGGTGTTATAATACCGTCAGCGAGTAAAGTTCCTGCACCAATAATCGCTGGAAAGACGAGCCATTTACCGCGCTTTCTAACTAAAGAATAAAGTGAAAAGACACCACCTTCACCATGATTATCAGCTTGAAGCGTTAGAATAACGTATTTGAATGTTGTTTGAATGGTCAAAGTCCAGAAAATACACGAAACACCGCCAAGAACTAATATTTCATCAATGGCTTTATCTTTAATAATGGACTTAAAAACATAGAGCGGTGAAGTTCCAATGTCGCCATAAATTATACCCAGTGTTATCAATAATCCAGCTGCTGTAAGTTTGTGGAGTTGACTGTGAGAACTATCTGAATTCGATTTATCAATCGTTGGAGCCGTCTTTAAAGAAGACATAATACTATTTTGTGAAAATGTGCGAGTAAAATTACATTCTTAATTTCTATTCAGACAAAAAAAAGAATTTAGCTAAACATTAGCGTTCTATTTTCCAAAAAAATGGTAGAGATAAATAGTAATTTGATTTTTTTTAAAGAAATACAACACTATTAGCTAAATTTGTTGAAAATTGAACCAACTATGTTCCATAAAAGTATTCCATTTTCGGTAGCATTTTCACTTTTTATTTTAAATTTTTCATTCACAGCGTTTTTAAATGCGCAAGCGACTGTTTCAGATGTTGCTGGTTGCTTGAAATATAGAATGATTGGTCCGCATCGCGGTGGAAGAACCGTTGGTGCTTCAGGTGCTGTTCAGCAGCCCAATGTTTTTTATATCGGCGTTAATAATGGTGGGGTATGGAAAACGAATGACTTTGGCAGAACGTGGAATCCAATTTTTGATGGTCAATCAACTGGTTCAGTTGGCGATATTGCTGTTGCGCCATCAAACCCAAATACTATTTATGTTGCAAGCGGTGAAGGTATCCAACGACCAGATTTATCGGTTGGTGATGGTGTTTATAAATCAATAGACGCGGGTAAAACGTGGACAAATACGGGCATCAAAGATGGTCAACAAATTGGGGGAATTGCTATTGACCCGACGAATGAAAATCGCGTTTTTGCGGCGGTGTTGGGTCATCCTTATGGTGCGAACACCGAACGCGGCGTTTTCAGAACTTTGAATGGTGGGAAAACTTGGCAAAAAGTATTTTATATTGACGAAAATACTGGCGCAGTTGAAGTAGTCGTTGACCCTAAAAATCCACAAATAATTTATGCCGATATGTGGGCTGGCAGATTAGCACCTTGGGAAAATGGAATGTGGAATGGCGCAACCAGTGGTTTGTTTAAATCGGTTGATGGTGGAAATACGTGGAAAAAGTTAATTGGCGTTGAGCCATTAGCTATAAGCC
>JAYVVO010000671.1:0-2408 GCA_043786955.1 Saprospiraceae bacterium | reverse complement strand
TTTGATGGCATCATTGATTTACACAATAACTTGCGAAGCCTTAAAATAAGTTGGCAATTGGGTGTAAAACGATCTGCGTTCAACAAACTTAATTTTGAAAAATGGATATTGGTGCGCTTTAAAAAAGATATTTTACCATCTATTCATATTGTTGATCGGTATTTAGCAGCAGCAAAAAAATTCGGTATAGTTAACGATGGTGCCGGTTTGGATTTTTTTATTTCGCCTACTAATAGCTTTGAGCTATCAGCTTTGAGCTTTGAGTCTCTGTTGAGTAATGAACAGAAAGCTCAAAACTCAAAACTGATAGCTCAAAGCTACATTGCTTTAGTCATAGGCGCGGCGCACGCCACAAAACGTTTACCGACACACAAACTCATCGAATTAGTCAATCAAATTAAGCAACCTATTATTATTTTGGGTGGAAAAGACGATGTTTCATTAGCGAGTGAAATTGAAAATACGGTTCTACGAAACGATATTTTTAACGCCACAGGAAAATTAAATTTGCAGCAATCAGCTTCGGTGATTGAACAAGCTCAACTTGTTGTAACGCACGATACAGGTTTGATGCATATTGCAGCCGCATTCGATAAAAAAATAATTTCTATTTGGGGAAATACTGTTCCCGAATTTGGAATGAATCCGTATTTGAAAACAGCAAGCCGACAACAATTTGCCGACACGCACATGAACGAAATTAAAAACTTATCCTGTCGCCCTTGTTCTAAAATTGGATTTAATACCTGTCCTAAAAAACATTTTGCTTGCATGGAACTACAAAATATGGAAAGTATTGCTCAAAGTATTGTATCAAAGTAGTAGTAGAGAATTAATTTCAATCTGATGTTACGCAAGGTGCAGCGCACCTTAACATTTGTAGAACTCTGTAAAATAAAGTTTCGTAAGGTGCAGCGCACCTTAACTTAAAGCGAAATATGTTGAGTTACTCTGCACCTCCTACGATTTGAATTTTGATTTACTACAAAGATTGAGGCGTCCGCACCTCTGTGTGTAATATCAGTTACAATTAGTTTTTATCAGTTTATAGAGTGCAGAAAATCTTCTGCTCTTACGGCTGCTTTTGCATTTTCGTGAGCTTTAAGGGCAGAAGATTTTCTGCCCTGAAGTTGACAATTTTAAAAGTATAATTTCAATTAATTTTTTATTAACCAATCGCTAATTTCTAAAAATCAAATTCAATCGTCTCACCCGCTTTGAAGCGCGTTTCAGGTGGTGGTTTTGTCGGTTCAATCACAGTGTCGTTGGATGCTTCCTCTTCTTTAATCACTTCCTTCACTTCAATTAATTTTTGATCGCTCACTTTGTTGCCGAGTGCTTTCCAACCTTTAACATCAATGAGTTTAGCTAGGTCTATTTCGCCACCGAGCATTTTTTTTGCTCCCATTTTTATAGCGTACGTTATGTATGGTCGCGATAAAGTAGTAGCATAGAGCAAATTCGATTTTTTATGTTCGGTAATAAATAAAAATTTCTCGTTCGTTTTTGCCGTCTCCACTTTAAAACGCTTAACGAGCGTTACTTCTTTATTGCCTTCAAAATAAACAGCAGTGATGACGGTGTCTGGTGTAAATTTTTCAAGGCGCAAAATTGTGTTGCCATCGAAATGCCGCGCCGTGTCGAGTTCAGAAAGTTCGTAGGTAGCGTCTTTATAAATGACTAAAACGGTTTCACCAGTATCGAATGTGCCAAGAAATTTTCCGCGTTCGCTGTCGTTGAGTTTACCAACGATATCATCGAAATACCATTTTTTCGCCCCGAGAGACGACATACCGACTTCGCGCGATTTGACTTGGCGCACGGGATATTTGGTAGCAATATTACCTTGAGATGAACGCCCTTTAATGGCAATTTCACCAAAATCGTAATCGAAAGTTTTTATTTTGGCAGTGCATTGTGGCGTGAGTTGAATATTTACGACTTCCGATTCACCGTTAGTGCGCGCAGCAAAATATAATAACTTTGAATTGGGCGTACCTTGGGTAATATCGTATTCCGTGCTGCGCGTTACTGCTGGCACATTGAAACGTTTTGAATACGTTATCCCAGATTTTCCGTCTAAATAAATCGCATTATACGTTGTGCGCTCATCCGCTTTTTGCCAAACAGCTGCATGCAAAATATCTTTACCGACAAAGACTTTATCAGCCACTTTAACCACTTGGTATTTGCCGTCGCGACGAAAAATAATTACGTCATCAATATCACTACAATCCTGAATAAATTCATCCTTCTTAAGTCCTGTTCCGATAAATCCCTCTTTCCGATTAATATAAAGTTTCGCATTGTTCGCCACAACATTTGACGCTTGAATCGTATCGAAAACTTTAATTTCTGTTTTGCGCTCGCGCCCTTTGCCGTAACGTTTGAGCAAATCTTCGTAAAAA
>JAYVVO010000670.1:0-2414 GCA_043786955.1 Saprospiraceae bacterium | reverse complement strand
AACTGTCGGAAATTATAGTTTTAGGTCGGCTTCGCCTTCCTAAAACCATAATTTCCGAATACCGTGACACAAAAAACTTTTACTATAAATTTTTAATTGTCTTTTATTTAATAACAACTACTTATTTGAAATAGAAACGAAAAAGGGTTCAAACATGAACCCTTAGAATTTTTATTTGAAAACGAATTAACCTTTTGGAAACGCTTCTTGCCAAGCTAAAGCACCGCCAATAACATTGCGCACGTTTTTAAAACCCATTGATGCTAAATATGCTTGCGCTTGACCTGAGCGCGCACCCGATCTGCAATGCACAATAATTTCATCGTCTTTGTGCGAGTCTAAAATTTCTGTCGCTGCCGAAGGAATGTTACCGAGCGGAATAAGTTGTGCGCCCAAATTAAATTCAGCGTATTCGTGTGGTTCGCGCACATCAATAAAAATAAATTCATTGTCTGCTTTCGTAGCTAATCGCGTTTTGAGTTCTTGAACGGTAATGTCTGTCATTATTTAAAATTTAAAATTCATTTCAAAGTTAAGATTTCTCTCACTTTCGTAATTAGTAATTGTTAGTGTGCTATAATAATTTTTTGAAAACGCGTCGCGCCGTCGCTTTTGCGTATCGCTTGAATCAGATAAAATCCGTTGCTGAGTTGAGCAACATTTATTTGATTGTTTGAAACATAAACGTTTTCCACAACACCCGAAAGATTTATGAGTTTAAAAGTATAATCGTTTGTGTTCGAGTTGACGCTTTCAATAAAAATATTATCGTTCGCAGGCGTTGGAAAAATGCGCAACCATTCGGAAAGTGGTTCTATAGTTGCTAACTGACTGCTATTTTGTACAACGTTTGAACCCATAATTGGTCGAATCATTACTGTACCATGATTGAGCGAATCTTGCAACCAAACACCACTGATATATTGATACAAATATTTTGAATTGCTGAGATTGCTTCTGTCCAAACCTATCGGAATGCGTACATCGCCCACATTTTGCCAGCTAATATAAAAATCGCCCGCAGGTAAAACTAAAAACGTATCTTTTTTAGTTAGTGGTGATTTTAAACCATAAGAACTAAAACCTTGTAGCGAATCTACTTTTTGGTCGAGATAGAACGGTGCGTTATTTTTCATCGTCAACAAAGGTTTTGTCGTCAATGAATCTTTGTAAATATTTAAATTGAATAAACCTGTGGCATTGCCATTAATGTGTGGAAAGAAAAAAGCCACGCCGCGTAACGTATCGTTTATGTTAGTTTTAAAACGGTAAGCAGTTTGCGTGTTTTCGCCAGTCGCTGTTAGTTGTAGTTCCGCTGTTCCGTCGTCGTAAGCAAAATAATTCCTAAACCGCGTGATGCGGCGCGCTGAATTATTTTTGAGTGCAATTTGCAATACGTCACGCGTTTCTTCACCAGCAATCGTGAGCGAATAATCGGTGTAAACATCGAAGCTCGCGTAGTCTGGAATATTTTTTAAATTATTCCGAAAAGTTGTTGGATAATTTTTAGGTATAGATTTATAAAAAACCGATGGCGGAATATTAACACCATCGAGTAGCGTTGTGCCTATGCTTAATGTTGTACCGAGCGATGTACTCACCGTAGCATTTGTTTGCGTCGGGTTGCGCGCGGTGGCGAATAAATTATTAAAGTTACCACTGATGACGTCGCTGATTTCTGTTGCGAGTTGTGCCTTAAAATGTTTGTAAGGTAGCGAAGTATATTTTGCCAAAATCGTCGGCGGTAAATCCGTAAAAGTCACATCGTCTAAATTTGTAGTGTTGTATTTTCCGTTCGGCGCAATTTTTATGTAGTCAATATGCCATTGCTCATAAGCTCCGTCGCGACGACCGTAATTATGAAAACGCAATTGAAATTTATTATTAAAATAACGCGCATCGTTAATTTTAATTTTTACAAATGTAAAAGGCGGAACTGAATCCAGTGGGAATGGACGAGAAATAGAATCTAATCCTAAAAGATAATTCGTAAGTCCCTGAAAAGTTGAGATAATATTCCACTGATTCGTTGAGTCTTTAAATTCTAAAACCATAGAATCGCCTGAAGCCGCCAATGGTGGGTAGCATAATCCTTTAGGCTGAATAAAAAAACTGAGATACACACTATCGGCGACTGTTAGATTGCGCGGTGCAGTTTGTGCATTATCTTGGTAAGTCGCTAAATTAATAAATGTAGAAGTCAGTGAATCGCAAGAGCCATGATAATTTACCAACGAATCATACGGTCTGCCATTGCTATTAATGCCATCGAAAGTTGCAAAACCATAGCTCGGAGCTTTAGTCGTATTGGTTGTATTTACGAACACTTGTTTATCGAGCCACAAAACAGGACTTGGCGCAGGACCTGCGTAAGAAAAATCGTCAATGAACGGCAAATTGATACTCGGTGTGTC
>JAYVVO010000669.1:0-6952 GCA_043786955.1 Saprospiraceae bacterium | reverse complement strand
GGAATGCTTTCGCGCAATTCAATCATTTTTTCGATTTTATGAAGTACGTCGGCAAAATAAATATTTGCATCTAATTGAATCGTGTTTCTGACGTACTCAAAAAATGAATTGATGTATAACAGATTTAAACTTGATAGCTTTGAGCTTTGAGCTGTGAGTTGTGAGCTGCCATTCGAGAACGGTAGCTCAAAGCTCAAAGCTAATCGCTCATGGCTTCTTTGTTTTTGGATGAAATTTAAAACTTGCGCTTCGTTCAATATGCGTTCTAGAAATAAAAGTGCCGATTCTGTTTGCGCTGCACGACACCAACCAATAATTTGTCTGTAATAATTTACTATCGTCGGAAATTCCGATTCGAGTTTCGCATTTTTTTCTGTTAATATGCTGCGCCAATATGGTTGAGACGTGGCATACCCTGTATCAACAATGCTTGCTGCGAAACCAAATAATTTGGTATCGCTGATTTCAACGAATGCTGCACTTAAAACACGAAAAACATTGGCATCATCCGAAAAAGTTTTCTCTGTTTCGCGCACAATGTATTGCAAAAGCACCATCAAATTTTTAATTATGGGCGTTTGCAAAGTATCTGTCGGGCGATGCGTGGTGTATGGAATCCCTTTTTTTTCGCAAAGTTGCATCAACGCCTCGGCTTCTTTGTGTTGCGAATATAAAACGGCAATAGTATTCATTGCCACACCTGATTGCAATTTTGTTTCTAACTGCTCCGCGATATCTGAAATTTCTGCGCGTTGCGTGACGTAAGATTTTATTGTAACAGCTTTGGGTTTTTCATTATTGATTTTTTGCGCAAATAATTTTTTTTCAATATTATTGCCTGATGGCTGACGGCTGAAAGCGGAAATCTCATTCACCAATCGTATCTGGTTATTATCAATTAATTTTTTAGCAACATCTAAAATGGATTGTGTCGAGCGATAATTTTCTTGCAAAACTTCGAGTTGCATCGAATCAGCGTACTGCTCATAGAGTTCTAATAAATTTTCTAGTCGTGCACCTTGAAATTCATAAATGGCTTGGTCGTCGTCGCCGACTATAAAAATGTTTGGGTTCTGCCAAAAATCTATCAACGATTTCAAAATTTGATTTTGCGCGCCATTCGTATCCTGAAATTCATCTACCAAAATATAAAGAAACTGCTCTTGATACTGCCGCAATAAAAACGGATATTGTTTAAACGCTGCGTTCACCCAAGAAATTAAATCGTCGTAGTTGTAAAGTTGGGCTTCGGTTTTAGCTTTTTCAAAGGTATCGTAAAGTTTTATAGCTTCGGCGAGCAAATCCATTTTTTTTGCTTCTTCGGCTATTTTTTCAAGTTTTAAACCCCCTTTTTGAAAATTTCCTTGCTTCGTATTTTTATATCTAAATTCTGAATTTTGAGGAAGTGAGGCAATATGTTCATCAATTTGTTTCTGAATATCACCTGCACTCAACGCTTCGCGCTGCATATATTGAAACAATTGCGCGAGATGCGGCGCATAATATAACGCACTACTTCTGTTATTTTTTAAAATATTTTCTGGCGGTAGTTCGCGCAACAAATTTTCAATGATTCTACGCGCTTCAAACGGTTCTAAAAACCGCCAATCGCTTTTTCCAAAAAAAGAAATGTTTTCTTGAATAACCTTATTGCAAAATGCGTGGAATGTGTGAATATTAAGAGACCGCGCCTCGTTGCCTATAATTTGCTGCAAGCGTTCACGCATGGCGCGCGCGCCCGCATCTGTGAAAGTAAGGCATAAAATATTTTGCGGCTGTGTATCGGTTTGAACTAAAATTTGCGCAGCGCGCAGCGAGAGTATGTGCGTTTTACCAGTTCCAGGTCCAGCAATAACTAACATCGGTCCGTCAATATTTTCGACGGCGCGTTTTTGAACCGAATTGAGCGTTTTGAGCTGTTCTTTAAAATCTTTTCTAAAATTATTCATATTGCATTGCTACAAATATAACGGAATATAAAACAATAATCGGTGCTTACCGTATATTTACGACATTTATGATGCGAAGAAACAATCTTCTTCACAAAAATCACTCTATAAAAAACTCTATTCGTAATGTCAGGTTCAAAAATTACTGTAAAAAATGGCATCCTTAAAGTGCCAAACGATCCTATAATTCCATTTATTGAAGGTGATGGAACAGGTCGAGATATTTGGCGCGCTTCCGTGCGTGTTTTCGATGCTGCTGTTAAGAAAGCCTACAATGGCAAGAAACAAATTGTTTGGCGCGAAGTTTTAGCGGGTCAGAAAGCATTTGATAAAACGCACAGTTGGTTGCCCGATGAAACACTCGATGTTATTCGCGAGCACTTAGTCGCTATAAAAGGTCCGTTAACTACACCAATTGGCGGTGGGATTCGTTCATTGAATGTGGCATTGCGTCAAATTTTAGATTTATACGTGTGTTTGCGCCCAGTACGATATTTCACAGGCGTACCATCTCCCGTAAAACATCCAGAGTTGGTGGATATGGTAATTTTTAGAGAAAACACTGAAGATATTTATGCAGGCATAGAATATGCCGCGGGTACACCCGAAGCAGAAATGTTTTTAAAATTTTTAAAGAAGAATTTTCCAAAACAATTCGATAAAATCCGTTTTGGTACGGCGCAAAAATCTAAAGACTATAATAAAAAAGCACACGTTGTTGATGCCGATAATAATGTAATGGTCGGAATTGGCATTAAACCAGTCTCAAAAACGGGTACTGAGCGATTGGTGCGCTCGGCAGTTGAGTTTGCACTAAAAGAGAAACGCAAATCGTTAACTATTGTGCACAAAGGAAACATCATGAAATTCACGGAAGGTGGTTTCAGAGATTGGGCGTATGCTTTGGCGGAGCGCGAATTTGCGGATAAAGTTTTTACATGGGACCAGCACACGCGTATAAAAAAAGAAAAAGGCGAAGCCGCAGCTGATGCAGCACAAAAAGCAGCTTTAGCATCTGGTAAACTTTTAATTAAAGATGCTATAGCCGATATCGCGCTACAGCAAGTGCTTACGCGCCCAACCGATTTCGACGTTATTGCAACATTAAATCTTAACGGTGATTATATCAGCGATGCTTTAGCTGCGCAAGTTGGTGGCATTGGTATTGCACCGGGCGCGAATATAAATTACGTCACGGGTCATGCCATTTTTGAAGCAACACACGGAACGGCACCAAAATATGCCGATCTCGACGTTGTTAATCCAAGTTCATTAATTCTTTCGGGTGTAATGATGTTTGATTATTTGGGTTGGAACGAAGCAGCGCGACTTATTGAACGTGGTGTGGAGAATGCCATTGCTACAAAACGCGTTACATATGATTTTGAACGCCTCATGGAAGGCGCAACAAAATTAAAATGTAGCGAATTTGGCGATGAAATAATTAGATCTATGTAAATTCTTTCTACTTTTGCAGCGAAAACAGCAACGCAACATTCAAAGTGTTGCGTTGTTTTATTTTTAAAATCATACGCAGCAATGTCTATCATATCTATCAATTTAAGCACAGGTAATGTCGTTAACGAAAAACCATTGGTTGTCGGCATTGATCTGGGAACAACAAATTCTTTAGTAGCCTACATAAAAAACGGCGCACCAGTTTGCGTTGCCGATGCCAACGGAAAAAATACGTTACTACCTTCTATTGTGCATTTTGCGAACAACGGTGAAATAATCGTCGGCGATGAAGCGAAAAAATATTTTGAAACACAACCTGAGCGAACCATTTATTCTGCCAAGCGATTGATGGGAAAATCGTACAATGATGTGAAAGCGTACGAAAATTATTTAGCCTATAAAGTTATTGAAAATGCGGATGAAAATGCACTCGTTAAAGTGCGCGTAGGTGATAAATTTTATTCTCCCATCGAACTCTCGGCATTGATTTTAAAAGAATTAAAAACGCGAATTGAAAAAGAACTTGGCGCGGAAGTATCGAAAGCAGTGATTACAGTACCCGCTTATTTTAACGATGCGCAACGGCAAGCAACGCGCGACGCTGGAAAATTAGCAGGTTTAGAAGTGCTGCGCATTTTAAACGAACCAACAGCCGCTGCTTTAGCCTATGGAATCGGATCGGCGGAAGAACAAACAAATGAAGTGATTGCTGTTTACGATCTCGGTGGCGGCACGTTCGATGTTTCGATTCTACAAATCAGTGAAGGAATTTTCGAGGTGCTATCAACCAATGGCGATACTTTTTTAGGTGGTGATGATTTCGATAGATTGATTGTTGATTTTTGGTTGTCGCAGATTAAAAACCTCGCAGGTTTTAAAAACCTACGAGGTTTACAACAAAGCCTTCGTCTGGAAGCAGAACGCGCCAAAAAAATTCTTTCATCTGAAGATAATTTTAAAACGACTGTAGATGGATTTGAATTACATATTTCTAGATCAGAGTTCGAAAATTTAATTCAACCACTTGTCGAAAGAACGATTCAAAGTTGTGTGAAAGCCTTGAGCGATGCGAAGCTTTCAGTCGCAGATATTGAAAAAGTTGTTTTAGTCGGTGGTTCTACGCGTGTACCTTTGGTGAAGAATACGGTGAGTGATTTTTTTAAGGGAAAGATATACGATAGTTTAAATCCAGATGAAGTAGTAGCACTCGGAGCTGCCGTCCAAGCTGATATTTTAGCAGGCAATAAACGCGACACTCTTTTAATTGACGTGACACCGCTTTCGATGGGAATTGAAACGGTTGGTGGATTGATGGATACGATAATTCCAAGAAATTCTAAAATACCTATTAAAGCGGGAAGACAATACACAACAAGCGTTGATGGACAAAAGAATTTAAAGATTGCCGTGTATCAAGGTGAGCGGGATTTGGTGCAGCATAACCGTAAGTTGAGCGAATTTATTTTGCGCAACATTCCACCGATGCCAGCTGGTTTACCAAAAATTGATATTCAGTTTTATTTAGACGCGGATGGAATCTTACAAGTAAAAGCGTCAGAGTTGCGTTCAGGTATGGCGCAAGAAATTACCATTCGCGCGGCATACAGTTTAAGCGAAGAAGAAATGGCTTTAATGCTGATTGATTCGATGCAAAATGCGCAAAGCGATATGCAAACGCGCGCATTGCTCGAAGCGCGCAACGAAGCAAACAATATCGTTTTAGCGACCGAAAAATTTTTAATTCAAAATGCTTCGATACTAAGTTCGTACGAAAAAAACAAAACCAAAAAATTGAACGCAGCGCTGAAAAACGCCAGTGCTGGCGATAATAAAGATGCAATTTTAGCGGCGATTGAAAACTTAAATCATTACACCGAACCTCTCGCTCACCGCGCATTGGATGTAAACATTGCCGAGGCGATGAAAGGAAAACAAATTTAGGGAATAGGAAAAAAGGAATAGAGATGGGTTAGACATTTACATTTGTACTTCGGAAGGTGCTTTATCTTGTGTGATATGTTGGGAGATTTACGAAATTAGAATTTAAGGCATACTTAACTTCTTTACTACTGACACATTTTTATCGTTTACACATTTCTCTAAAAATCCCTAATTTTAAGTTTTTTTCAAACGCGCGCAACCCATTTAAAACTTTGTTGTCACTCTAATCAGAAAATACGTATTTAGTTGTTCGTATTTAGTTGTTCGTTTACGAGTGCTCAACAACTAACAACTAACAACTAACAACTAACAACTCAGTAGTGACAGTACATTACGACATAGTAGAGGCTTGTTTGCTTGGCGACCGCAACGCGCAGTTTAAGTTGTACAGCTTGTATGCACGTGCTATGTACAGCACGTGTTTACGTATGGTTTCCGATGCCGAAACTGCGCAAGATGTTCTGCAAAATGCTTTTTGTGATGTGTTTCAAAGTTTGGATTCGTTTCGTTTTGAATCGTCTGTCGGCACTTGGATAAAACGGATTGTTATAAACAACTGTTTGAACCACATAAAAAAAAGAAAATTATATTTTCAGGAATTAAACGAAACTGCGCACCACATTATTGATACCGACGAAACAGATGATATAAGTTTTTCGGTTTACAATGTAGAGCGCGTGCGCAAAGCAATAGATATTTTACCAGAGGGTTACAAAGTTGTTTTAACATTGTATGCGTTTGAAGGTTACGACCATGAAGAGATTGCTTCTATTTTAGGCATCACGGAATCTACTTCAAAATCGCAATATTTGCGCGCTAAGAATAAATTAAAGTCGTTGCTAATTTAGTTGACAGTTTAAGGGCTGAAAATCTTCAGCCCCTACCAAACTAACAACTGTCAACTGTCAACCATCAACTAAAATATGGATAATTTTAGAAAATTTGTAGAAACAAACAGCGAAGCATTCAATTCCGAAATGCCGCCACTCGCGGTGTGGAAAAATATTGAGCGACGATTGCCCGTAGCGCCGAAAAAAATTAAATCGCCATTTCCTTTTTTGCGCGTGGCAGCTGTAGCGGCTTTATTAGTTATCGGTGCGGGTTTAGGTATTTTTGTAAATAATAATTTAGTGTCTAAAAAATCAGATGTTACCGTTGATGCCGTTGCGCCTGATTTTGAAGAAGCTAAAAAGTTTTACATCACTAAAATTAATCAGTCTATCACACAACTTGTTTCGTACAACGGCGATTCAACCGTACTCAACGATGTGCAAGAAGTAGATAGTTTTCAAAATGAGTTATTCAATGAATTGCGAAACGCCCCGGAATCGTCGCGCGAAGAAATTGTAAAACGTATCATTCATTCGTATCAAATTAAACTAGGTATTTTAGATCACGTTTTAGAGCGCGTTCAAAATAATGCAGTGCGCGCCGCTGAATCAAAAAAAATAAATAATCATGAAGGAATTTAATAGAAAGAAAAATTTTAAAAAGGCTGTCCTTGGTTTATTGTTACTCGGCATTTTCAATTTTAGCACGCCACTGATAGCTTCTACGCCACCTAATGATTCGTTGCTTACTGGTGAATTTGTAAAAAATTTCGA
>JAYVVO010000668.1:0-2423 GCA_043786955.1 Saprospiraceae bacterium | reverse complement strand
ACGTCGCTAACGCTTTTGAAAAAGAACAAAATTTTAGAGATTATTTGCGCAGCAGTGTTGAAAAAGTTAAAGCATCGCCTGAAATGATTCAAACTATTCGAGAAAAAATTCGCACCGCATCTGGTCATTGAGCTCAAAAATAAATTAACGAAAATCAAAAAGTCTGTGCAAATGCACAGACTTTTGTATAATATCTCGTTTATTTGTACATCAAAATCTTAATTTACGCTTCACATCTATGAATTTATACGATCAAATAACGCAAGCAACAGAACACATTCAACTATACAGCACACTCGTACCAGAATTTGGAATTATATTAGGTACAGGTTTAGGCGGATTAGTGGACGATTTACTCATCGCCAACGAATTTGATTACGCTGATATTCCACATTTTGCGCGATCAACTGTGCAAAGCCATAAAGGAAAACTCATTCTCGGTTATTTAAATGGTGTGCCCGTTGTCGTTATGTCTGGTAGGTTTCATTATTATGAAGGTTACACGATGGAGCAAGTTACGTTTCCCGTGCGCGTTATGAAATCGCTCGGCATAAAAAAAATTATTATTACAAATGTTTCGGGCGGTTTGAATGCAGATTTTGAAGCGGGCGATATTGTAGTCGTCAATGATCACATTAATTTGACAGGAAATAATCCTTTACGCGGTGAGAACGATGAGCGACTCGGCGTTCGTTTTCTGGATATGTTGGATGCGTACGATTCTAAAATGTTGGATACTGCATTTACTTATGCGCAATCAAAAAATTATCGCGTTCACAAAGGTGTGTATGTTGGTTTGTCGGGTCCTAATTTAGAAACACCGGCTGAATATCGCTTTTTAAATATTATTGGAGCCGACGCTGTCGGTTTGTCATCGGTTCCTGAAGTAATCGTTGCACGACACGCGGCGCTACCTGTTTGTATGTTGAGTTTGATTTCAAATAAATGTTTTCCAATTCACGACATTACAAAGACTTCTCTCGAAGATGTTATAGAAACCGCGCGCCTCGCCGAACCGCGATTGCGAGATATTGTTAAACATTTAGTTGCGATAAAGTGAAAGCTATTTATTGGCACTCATCAAATTTAAAAATTATGAAAATTATTGCAGAATGATTCGTTGCGTTGGTTGCTATAGAACACATTTATATTTTGTGGTTAGAGATGTTCGCATGGGAAACAAAAGGCAAACAAATATTTAAAGGCGTTCTTTCTGAAAATTTATTTAAACCGATAAAAGCTTTAGCAGCCAATCAAGGTTTATACAATGGTTTTTTAGCCGCTGGTCTTATTTGGTCGTTTTTTATAACTGACCCTATTTGGAAAACAAATATTTCCCTCTTTTTCTTAGCGTGTGTTATTGTAGCGGGCATTTATGGCGCATTCACTGCCACTAAAAAAATATTTTTCGTTCAAGCAGTACCTGCAATCCTCGTATTTATTTTAGTACTTATGAGGAATTAGGGATTAGAGGAATTCCAAAAGAAAATTTAGTTTTAAGTTTTCGGTCTGCTGCTATGCGTCCTTTTTCGGACTATTCTGTTGCATAATTATTACGAAATTTTACTCCAAACCCGAGCATTTTTATTCGTAGTTTCTAAAAACTTTTGGATGGGAAAATTTTGCGAGGACGCTAAGTTCGGATCGTTTTCTAAAATTTCTAAAGCCGTAGCGCGCGCTTGATGTAGAATTTCTTGGTCTTTAACCAAATCAGCAATTTTAATATTCGTTTGCCCACTTTGCATTGTGCCTTCTATATCGCCCGGTCCGCGCAAGGCTAAATCAACCTCCGCGATAACAAAACCGTCTGTTGTTTCGCACATCGTTTTTATGCGCTTTCTGCTAACTTCATTAAGTTTATAACTCGACATCAATACACAATAAGATTGATCGCCGCCGCGACCAACCCGACCACGCAATTGGTGCAATTGCGATAAACCAAATCGCTCAGTATGTTCAATGATTATTGCTGTCGCATTCGGTACGTTTACGCCCACTTCAATCACTGTTGTTGCTACCATTATTTGAGCCTGACCAGAAACAAATCGCGCCATCTCGAAGGCTTTATCTTTAGCGTGCATTTTGCCATGCACAATTGCAATTTGATATTCAGGCGGCGCGAAATGTTCGCTCAATGCAGCATGACCTTGCTCTAAGTCAAGCAAATCGAGTTTTTCAGATTCTTCAATGAGTGGATAGACCACATAAACTTGCTGCCCTTTTGAAATTTGATGTCGAATGAATCCAATTACTTTTGCGCGATGATTGTCCGTATAATGCACCGTCTGGATTGGTTTTCTGCCAACGGGTAATTCATCAATGATAGATATGTCGAGATCGCCGTAAATTGTCATTGCTAAAGTTCGGGGTATCGGCGTTGCTGACATTACCAAAACGTGCGGTGGAAACTCGCCCGATTTGCG
>JAYVVO010000667.1:0-2424 GCA_043786955.1 Saprospiraceae bacterium | reverse complement strand
AGTGAGGAGAGTCTATAATCCAAGATGGAAGATTGGAATTATAGGATTATTTGTATTCTCTATTGCTTGCAATTCGAATGAAAAATTAGAACTAACCAAAGATGAAAAAGCAGAGGCACACAACACTGTTTTAAACAGAACGCCTAAACTTTTAGATAGTCTTGATAAAGAATGCGCTCGAAATTTTATAAGCAATCGTCAACATTTCATTGATTCACTCCTAAAAGTGCGTTTAGAAAAAATTCAAGCAAAAGTTTCATCCAATACCATTCAACAATAAGAACTATGAAAAATATTTTAACTTGGAAAGCACTAATATTAATTTCTGTAAGTTTATTTATTCATTGCACAAGCGAAAAAACAAAAAAAGAACGCGTAGAAGCGGAAGTTAAATTTAAGCTCGATGAAATTATTGCAAAAAAACATACCGAATGTCTCACAATTGCGCGTGATAGCGCAGATAGAATTGTAGACAGCTTAATTTTCAGTCAGAATTTAGCACTCGATAGTTCTAAAATTTTTATAAAGCCCATAAAACCTCTAAAACCTATTTTAAAATCAAAATTAGATACGGCTGAAGTGACGCCTATTTTTAAAAAATAATTAAATACTGCGATTTAAAACATCATTGATAGCACCAACTATTTCTGGAAAATTAAACTTAAATCCAGTTGACTCAATTTTTTCGGATGACACACGCGTACTATTTAAAATTACAGAAGACATCTCGCCCATCGCTAATTTTAATAAAAAAACAGGCGCAGGAATATATAAAAATGAACCGCCTTTGGCTTCGCCAACCGCTTTTGTAAATTCTAAATTTGTGACATTATTCGGAGATGCTGCGTTGTAAAATCCTTTAATGTTTTCGTTTTTAATGGCGTAAATAAAAATTCGACAAACATCATCAATATGAATCCATGAATACCATTGCGCACCCGAACCAAAATATCCGCCAACACGAAATAAAAATGGAATTAATAATTTTGGCAAAGCGCCACCATTTTTACTCACGACTACACTAATCCTGAAAGCTGCCCACCGCACTTTTGTACTGCTGGCTTTTGCAATCGCATTTTCCCAAGCAATAGTGCTTTCTGCTAAAAAACCTTTACCTGGTTGTTCAAACTCATTCAGAAGTTGATCACCACGCTCGCCATAAAAACCAATCGCGGATGCTGAAAAATACCCTTTGACATTATTCTCCGAGTTTTTAAGCGTTGTAATTAAAAGATCAGTGGGTATAGTTCTACTATCAATTAATAATTTTTTTCTGGAAGGAGTCCACAATTTATCAGCTATGCCAGCACCCGCTAAATTAATTATGTAGTCGGAATTTTTTACTGCAACATCATCAATTTCATTTTTATCTGGATTCCAATAGTATGATTTAACCTCGCCAGAATTTTGTTTAGAGCGAGTCAACCATGCAACTTCGTAACCTTCTTCTTTGAGTAGAGTAGTCAAACGTTTACCAATTAAACCCGAACCACCTGCAATTAATATTTTCTCAGCCATTTTTTTAATTTTCATCATAACACACTTATACAAACAAAGTTTGATGATGTCATTAAATTTAATTGTAAGTTTCTATAAAGTTACAAAAATTACGTATCAACAAATCAATTGTTAATAAGAATTTTGTGTAAAATTAGCAAAATTCTTTTTGCGCCACGCTGCACCCCAGTTTACAATAGCACCATAACTCGAAATACCTTCTTTCACGCCTTGCATTTTCAAATATTTATCATTCAAAAACTCTGTGTTCATCAGCGTTGGATATTTTTTATGAATTTCATTAATCGCGTCTAAATCTGAAATAATAATGGGTGAAAGTTTTTTGCGTTTTTCAACATATTTTGCGGGGAATGTGCGCTTATAAGCACTACCCACATACCGAAAATAATTTAGTCGCGCAGAATAAACCAAATTTGGATTTTCTGCTTCGCTCAACGCAGCATACGCCAAAAAATTACAATCGCCTTCATTTGTAAAACCATATGCGTGTGAAAGCTCGTGCGCAATGGTAAAATATTTTTCAATCTCATGTTGACCAGACTCAACACAAGCACGCCCTAAAAACGGATTATAGATGCCAGCGATCCCGAAATAATATAAAGCACCTTTAGGTTCAATGAAATCAATACGCGGTTTACCTTTTACAACAAAATGATTTTTAGTTAAAAAATTAGCTACCGAGCTTCTAACATCCTCAACGGTTGGTTCAGTTTTTACAGAATCGTAAGCATTAATCCCGATGAGCGATTTTTCTAAATCTGAAATTGCAGAATCTAACTCTTTTTCCAGTTCGAGCGGTTTTAAAATTTCTACATTACAATATAAAGATTTTGAAAGTGGTGAGCGCTTGTAATTATAGCCCCAAAAAAAATAAAAAACAAAAGCTGCAGTGCTTAAAGCTGCGAG
>JAYVVO010000666.1:0-2427 GCA_043786955.1 Saprospiraceae bacterium | reverse complement strand
TCGGTTTTAGATTGGGTAGTTCAAACATTGCCTACATCAGTGGCAACGGTAAAATGGGAATTAAAATTTGTGGTTCAGCAGTTGGGTGTATCGCGTTTTCAGTTGTACAAAAATGGCAACTACAAAGGTACATTTTCATCGAATGTTGAAGTGGTGTTTTTAGAAGTAAGATTTACTATTTTAGAAAATTACGCCAACGGTTATTCGTGGGAATTTTACACCTACAAATATTCTGAAAATTTGATATTGACAGAAATGTCATTACCAGTGGCTTTAGCAAGTGATATAATTATAACGTACCGATAGATTTTATTATGATTAGTATTTTTTCAGTAATTTTTATTTGCGCCATTCATTTTATTTGTAATTTTATTGTAAAAACAGACAAAGAAAAAAAAAAGAAATTATATTCCAATTACTTTTTGTTAAGACATACCATTATGTATTCGGTGTGTTTTAGTGTTTTAATAATGTTAAAATTAAAGCCTCTTTATTGTTTTTATTTTTTTTTAATGTCGTTTTTCATTCGCATAATAGCCGAATATTTTACTTTTAGATTGAACAAATATTTAAAGGAACAGCAGAATCATTTGCTTTGGCTTGCAATAGGGTTCAATCAATTTACACATATTGCACAGTTAATTTTGACCTATTGGTTTTTGACAAAGTTTTAAAGTGGTCGAAAAACACCACTTTAACTACCACAACGTTTCACCCATAACCCTGACAATTACGTCTTCATTATGTTTGTTTATTGTTTCAACGGTTAACTCCTTAGCATCAAAATAGTTGAACGTACCGTCTTTAATATTACTATCTTCATGGTAAGAAGGCATTTTAACCAAAATGAATACATTGAGTTCGGAATCCATTTTTTTTAACTGTTTAATCAATTCCTTAACTTTCATCGTTTAGTTTGAAGTATACAGATAAAATTTAGCGGTTTCGTTCGACCACAAACCACCGCTTGCCACTAATTTATAGTTGCGTTCTTCGGGGACTTCAAAAACCAAAAAACCATGCTGCGCGGTGTTTGGATTGACTTTGCAATTATTTATTGCCAGATGTGTCTGTAATTGTAAAGAAAGCAAGTTGCCATTATCCGTTTCATATTTTGCGCCATTATCATCAACTAAGTAAAACATCAAATGGCTGATTGTTATAGGCGCATTTGTAAAATTGGCGCATTGTAATTCTACTAAAAAAAAACACATTCCGTCGCCTGCGTGCAGCCTATAATAATCGTTACCGATGCGTTTTCGCGTAACAGCATTTTTAATAGTGTATTGAACATCGCCAACGCGCACAGGCTGATTAATGTCGTAAATAATTTCTTGCGGTTTTTCCGTTGGCTTTATTAGGCAGTTACTCACTTTGCCGATACAAGCGATTGCGACTAAAATTAAAAAACTTAAACCAAAAAACTTTTTCATAATTTTCATTTAAAATAATGTGCAAAATTAGCATTAAATTTGCATTGATAAAAGAAATATTTATTATAATCCAATAATTTCAATGTCCACAAGAATTATACTAAGAAACTACCAAGAGAATATTGTCAAAAAAGTAATTGAAAGCGATCGAAAAGATATGATTCAGTTACCAACAGGAAGCGGAAAAACGGTAATTGCAGCATTTTTAGTAAAAAGGTATTTGAAGCAAAACAAAAAAATCCTTTTTTTAGCGCATCGAGAAGAACTACTCAAACAAGCTAAAGAGTTATTTTCTGATAGATTCAATATTAGTTCGGGTATAATTAAAGCACAGCAGCAAACGGATTTAGCTCAAAATGTGCAAATTGCATCTATTCAAACTTATCACCGCCGATTAAATTTTAATCCTGACGTAATTATTGTTGATGAAGCGCACCACAGCGAAGCTAAGACTTATCAAAAAATAATTACCGAACATTCGGACGCAAAACTTATTGGATTGACTGCAACGCCTTGTTTGCTTTCAAGTAAAGGATTTAATGAAACGTTTGATAATTTAATAACTACCAAAACGGTTAAAGAATTAGAGAGTGAAAAATATTTAGTACCAGCGCGTTGTTTTTCCTATCCGATTGCACACGATAAATTAAGTCGAATTAAAATTATAGGCGGTGATTATAATGAAAAGCAATTAGAGCCGATAATGAACGATATTGTGTTGATTGAAGATATTTTAATCAACTATCAAAAAAACGCGTTCGGTAAAAAAATGATAGTTTTTGCAGCGTCCGTAAACCACAGCAAAAATATTTGCGAGAAGTTTATGCGCAATGGCATTAAAGCGTTGCACGTTGACGCTAAAACAGAGAATAGAAAAGAAATTTTAGACGAATTTAGATATGGTGATACCAATATTTTATGCAACGTAGGAATAGCGACTGAAGGTGTTGATATTCCAGAGATAGAAGTTGTTTGCATGGCACGACCTACAATG
>JAYVVO010000665.1:0-18207 GCA_043786955.1 Saprospiraceae bacterium | reverse complement strand
AATTGCCGTTGCCCAATCCTTATATTGTGCCAGGTGGCAGATTCCGCGAGGTATATTATTGGGATTCTTATTTCACGATGCTGGGTTTAGTTGCAGATAACCGCGTGGATGAGGTTGAAAAAATTATTGATAATTTTGCTTTCCTGCTTGATAAGTATGGATTTATTCCGAACGGAAACCGCAGTTATTATCTCACGCGTTCGCAACCGCCATTTTTTGCTTGTATGGTGCAATTGTTGGCAACTGTGAAGGGCGATGAAGTTTATGTAAAATATTTGCCTGCTTTAGAAAAAGAATACGCTTTTTGGATGCGCGGCGAAAAAAAAGATATTGGAGCCGACAAAAGTTGGTCTGAACACGTGGTGCAAGTTGATGGACACACCATGAACAGATATAAAGATGCGGGCGACGTGGCGAGACCAGAAGGTTTTAAAGAAGATGAAAAATCAGCCAGCACATCTAAGACGCGATCAAAAAAGGAGATTTTCAATAATTTGCGCAGTGGCGCTGAATCTGGTTGGGATTTTTCGACGCGTTGGTTTGCCGACGGCAAAACAATTGGTTCAATAAATATCACCGATTTAATTCCGACAGATCTAAACGCACTGATTTATAATTTAGAGATGTGCATTATGAAAGCTAAAATTATTGATAAAAAAACGACGGAGGCAGAAATTTTTGAAAAAAAAGCCGCTAAACGTCGTGAATCCGTTATGCACTTTAACTGGAACGAGGAAAAAGGTTTCTTTTACGATTTTAACGCCAACACGTTCAAACAAAATGAAGATCAAACGTTAGCCGCAATTTATCCACTCTATTTTAAAATGGTGAGCGCCTCGCAAGCCAAATGGGTAGCTAAAAATATCGAAAAGAATTTCCTTAAATCGGGCGGTGTGGTTACAACGCTTAATAAATCGGGTCAGCAATGGGATGCGCCGAATGGTTGGCCGCCGTTGCAATGGTTAACGATTCAGGGTTTGCGCAATTATGGTTATAATGCTTTAGCGGATGATATCACGAATCGTTGGCTCGCGCTGAACGAAAAAGTATATGCTAATACTGGTAAAATGCTCGAAAAATACAATGTCGAAGATGTGTCACTCATTTCTGGTGGTGGCGAATATCCCGTTCAAGATGGTTTCGGCTGGACGAATGGCGTGTATCAAGCATTGAAAAAAGGATTGGCGCGCTTTCAGTAAAATCGCATTTATTTTAAAAAAGTAAAACCGCTTTGAATCTTCACTCAAAGCGGTTTTTTATAGACTGTTCATGTCTATTATTCTGATAAATGAATTTGGTTGACATCATCGTCGTATGAATCCGTTTCTGTTTTAAACGGTGCGATTAAAAAAATACCTTGCGAACCAGAAGGTTTTGCGGAAATCTTTTTAACATCTACTTGCGGATCAATTGGAAAGTTTACAAAAAAGTATGGATATTGTACTTCGCTACCTAATACGCTCATCGGATAGTAAATCATGAAACGATCTTTGGTTGTTTCAATTCTTATTTTATCGCGGTCAAAACCTGGTGCTTTTAAGCGCAGTCTATAACCATCTTCTTCACGCCATGCTTGTATTTGTGCTGGTGCTATACCACCGTTAATTGTATTGCCAAAATCAATACCTGCTAAAAGTTCTTTCGGAATCGGAAGTTCGGTATTCATAATTAATAATTTAATTTACTTAATGCAAACGGAGTGCCTTGTTAAAATATAAGACACATTGTCACTTAAACAAATGGAAGTTGTTGAATGTTGTGCCTAATCGTTCAGAAGTTAAAAATAAATGCGCCATACTGTCAATTGAGAGGCATTATAATTAATAAATTAAACTAATGATGAAAGCAAGTCGTTGAGAGTGGGGAATTTAAAAAGACGTTTAATATATTTGCTCGCGCTTTTGAAGAAGCTATATTTTATTTCTTTTTCCTAAAGGTTGTTAGTGCCGAATTTGAAGTGGTATTAAGCACCTTCACAGCGCTATCGCCGAGAATAGTTTTATAAAGCTGTTGCGTTTCTGCCCATTTTTCTAAAATTGAAGCATTTAGGTTTTTGCCTTTTTCCGTTGAGCTTACAAAAGTATATTTACCCTCATGTCTGCGCACAAGTATATTGCGTACTTCCATTTTTTCGATCATGCGCGTTATAGTGCTCGGTGCTAACGTGATGCGCTCGCTTACTTCACTCGGTTGTGTTTCATTTTTTTCGTTGACAATTATTATAAGGAGTGATTCCGAAGGTGTTAAGCCTAAATCAACAAAGGTGTTTTCGGCAATAGCTGAAATCTCGCGTGAAAGAGCCGTTAAATTGAAGTATAAATTCTCGCTCATGGGTGGCTGCGTGTAAAAATTAAAAAAAGAATTATAATTTATTGTTTTTACATACAAACTAAAATCGCGCCAAGAATTATTAATTATTAATTTTTAATTTTTAAATAAACTTCAGGAAAGAATGGATTTTACTACTAAAGCCAACCATTACGATATATCTCGAGTAACTACACAAGAGTATTTAGTCGTTGATAAAAATTCTTTAATGTTTTAAAGGGAACTTAAAGGGATTTTTTATAAAGGAATAAAGATTCACAAAGTCATACTAATTTGAGAGAAACAACTTTTAATAGCTGCGAGTTGATTAGCATGATTAACACGGCATAACAGTGGCACCGAAATTGAAAATGTACTTAACTATTACGCCCATTAAAAATTATTCTTCCACAATTATTTCGTCTTCGACAGGTCTGATTTTAGCGCTCCGCGATTTAAGTTGATTGGAAATAAGATCGGCGTACTCTTTTCTTCTTTTTACCAGATCAATTGCTAAAAATAAAGCTTGACGGAACGAATGTGGATTCGCTTCATTTTTTCCTGCAATATCCATACCTGTTCCATGATCGGGCGACGTGCGCACAAATGGTAAACCAGCAGTGTAGTTTACGCCATTGCCAAACGACAAAGTTTTAAAGGGTACTAACCCTTGATCATGATACATGGCTAATATAGCGTCGAATTTTCTAAAATTATCACTGCCAAAAAAACCATCGGCTGCAAACGGACCCATAGCCAGTATGCCACGCGCTTTTGCCATTTCAATGGCGGGTTGAATAATATTTATTTCTTCATTGCCAATCGTTCCTTCGTCACCTGCGTGTGGGTTTAAACCCAAAACGGCGATTATGGGTCTTTCAATACCAAAATCTATTTGTAGCGAGGCATTAAGTACCACAATTTTATTTACAATCTTTTCTGTGGTGATTGCCGCTGCTACTTTAGCAATTGGTAAATGGTTCGTGACTAAACCGACGCGTAAATTGTCGTTTACCATCAGCATGACGGTTTCGCTAGCTCCGAATTTTTCGGTTAAAAATTCGGTGTGACCAACATATTTAAAACCTGCCAATTGCATGGCGTGTTTGTGAATGGGTGCAGTGACGAGGGCATCAATTTTATTTTCTTTCAATTCTTCAGTAGCGAGTTCAAGTGCCATGAGTGCATATTTGCCACCCAATTCTGTAACTTTTCCAAGCGTAATGCTGACAGTATCTTGCCAACAATTCACAACGTTTACTTTACCGCTTTCTGCGTTGCGCGCCGAGTTCATGTTCGCAAACGGAAATTCAACTTGAACAATATTTTTATGGTACGATACCACTTTCGACGAACCGTAAATAATCGGCGTACATAAATTTAAGATGCGCTCGTCGGCAACTGTTTTCAAAATGACTTCTAAACCGATGCCGTTTATATCGCCCACGGTTATTCCTATTTTAATTTTCTCCACAAAACAAATTTAGTTGATAGTTGATGGTTGTTAGTGGTAGATATTCATAAACTAAAAACCAACGACTCACCACCAATAATTCGACAAAGATAGATTAATTAATTCAATTTCGTTGTTTGTAACTACTATTTACGATTTCACAAACCGCACGACTTTACCGCCTGCGCGTAAAAAATAAATACCTGGTGCAAAATAAGCAAGGTTCAAATGATCGCCATTACTCAGAATACCAAATTGGATAACTTGTCCCGCCACATTTGTAATTTGATAGTTTATATTTGTTAGGTTGACACCTGACACCTGATACTTAACGGCTAAGTAATCTTTAGCTGGATTTGGATAAACGGCTAACACTTCATCGTTTTGCAAATCAATGGTAGGCGTGAAAAAGCTAATGACAACAATATTAGAGTAAATAAACTTACCTGTATTGTCATTAGCTTTAATGCGGTAATAATTATTTCCAATTAAAGGCGTGTTGTCTTTAAATTGATACGCTAACATATTGGAACTATTACCTGCGCCTTTAAGTGCACCAATCGGCGCAAAATTAATCGAATCTTTACTGCGTTCGACCACAAAACTATCGGATATAACTTCGAGGGAAGTTTTCCAATCAAGTAAATTGTATGTGTCGCCTTTTTTGCCCGCAAAACTAAAAAAGTTGACCGCAAAAATACTGACTTCAAAGTTTTCTGTTTGAAGCACTAAATTTCTATTAATATCGGTTACAACCGTGAGTGCATTATGGCTGATTTGACAATTGTAAATACCGCCTACTAATGGCACATATTTGCGACTTTGCGTTGTAGCAACTAAAACGCCATCTTTAAACCAGTTGAATTGCTGCGCACTATCCGGTTCACCCGTTGAAACGCTGAGCGTGTCTTTGGCAAAAGTAATTCCGATTTTAGCTTGCGGCGCGTAACTGGCAGAGACGTTGCATGCAACGTCTGTACAAAGCCATTGTTTGCCTATCAAATCGCCAAATATAAATCCGTTATTAGCGATGTTTAAAACAGAAAGATTTTTGCAAAAATTAAACGCGGGAACATTACCAGAAAGTTGATTAGCAGATACATTCAGCGAGGTTAAACTCGGTAAATTAAAATTCGGAATGTTGCTGCTCAGTTGATTATTGTTCAACATCAGCGTTTGGAGGGTCGGTAAATTAAAACTCGGAATACCATTCGTGAGTTTATTATTGGATAAATTAATCGTCTGGAGTTGTGGGCTGTTAGAAAAAATCGGAATACCTGTAGTGAATTTATTATCGTTGAGTTGTAGGTAGACTAAGTTGGGCAAATTAAAATTCGGAATCGTGCCACTCAATTGATTGCCGCTAAAATTGATATTTTTTATATCGGGAGAATTAAAAGTGGGCAACACATCGCTGAGTTGGTTATTACTTAAATTTATTTGCTGAAGTTTGGGAAAATTAAAGCTCGGTATTTTTCCATTCAATTGATTATTTGATAAATCAACAACGGTGAGCAAAGTGCAGAGCGTAAAAATTGGAATACTATTAGCGAGTTGGTTGCCACTGAGTTGCAAAGTAATGAGGTTGGGTAAATTAAAATTCGGAATTTGACCCACTAAATTATTTTTGCTCAAGTCTAAAACCTTCAAATTCGGCAAATTCAAGTTGGGTATAGTTGAATTAATAGCAGCTCCTTTCAAGTTGTTGTTGCTTAAATTAATCTGAGCGACATCACAACTATCGGGCGTTAAACTAATTCCATACCATTTTGACATATCGCCACTCGTGAACCAATTGGTACTGTTCGTCCAAGTTTTGCCACCCGTCGAATCGAAAAGAGTTTCCAATTCTCTAAAATCGTCTTCTAAACACGGAAGTAAACCGATAGGTAATAAACGTCCACCCGGTGAAAATCTGATAATTGCATCTTGACTTTGCAACACTAAATTTTTCTTTACGTCGCTTGCAATTGTCAAAATATTATGCGTCGCTTGGCAATTATATGTGCCTGCGCTCTGCGGTTTTAGTCTCGAACTATTGGTATTCGGAATTTCAACACTATTTTTAAACCATTTAAAAATTTGATCGCCATCAGGTGCGCCAGTATTTACTGAAAGAATTCCATCCGTGCCGAGTGTAATCGGAATTTTAGCTTGCGGTGCATAACTGGCAGAGACGTTGCATGCAACGTCTGTACAAAGCCAACGCTTACCTACTAAATCACCAAAAATAAAACTGTTACTCTGTAGGCTAAGAGTTGATAACTGCGAGCTTGTAGCAAAGTCGGGAACATTACCAGCAAGCTGATTGAAACTGACATCTATAACGTTGAGTTTTGCTAAATTAAAATTAGGAATGCTACCCGTTAAATTATTATTGTTTAGTCGAAGAGACACAAAATTTTGCGACTTGGCTAAGTCGGGAATACTACCAGAGATCTGATTAAAGCTAACATCTAAAATTTGTAAATTAGGTAAACTAAAACTTGGTATGGCGTTGATTAAACTATTATTATTCAACGTAATGGATGCCAAATTTTGCGACGCGACAAAATCGGGAATTGAGCCTATTAGTTTATTGTAACTTAAATCTAAAGCAACGAGGTTTGGTAATTTTATATTCGGAATGGTTCCCACCAAATTATTTTGTGAAAGATTGAGCGCAGACACATCGCAACCATCTGTAGTTAAATTCACACCATACCATGTTTTCAAATCGGCATTGGTGAGCCAATTTGTTTTTATTGTCCAAGTTCTGCCACCTGTCGAATCGTATAACGCTTCAAGTTGGTTATAATCATCTTCCAAACACGTTGATAGACCCGTTGGAAAAATTCTTCCGCCGTTTGAAATGCGCAAAGCAATAGATGTACTTTGTAAAACTAAATTTTTTGCTGCAACTGTTGTTACCGTGAGTGTTTTATGTATTGCTTGACACGTGTAAAGCCCAGTCTGTAACGGCACATATTTGCGACTTGCCGTGGTTGCTACCAAAACACCATTATTATACCATCTAAAAATTTGGTTAGCATCGGATGCACCCGTAAAAACGGAGATCGTACCATTGCTGTTGAGCGTTAAAGGAATAGAAGCTTGTGGCGCATAACTCAAATTCGCAATGCTCAACCAAGGCTTACTCAATAAGTCGCCAAAAATAAATTGGTTATTTTGTAATTGTAGAGATGCAATGTTTGCAGCGCCAGTAAAATTCGGAACACTTCCTGATAGATTATTTAAACTTACATCGAGAGAATTTAATTTGGGTAAATTAAAATTCGGAATCGCGCCACTCAATTTATTATCATTTAGGCTCAAGGCTAATAGCTCACGACTCAAAGCTAAATCGGGAATATTTCCGAAAAGCTGATTGCTACTCACATCCAAACTTACCAATAATGGCAGATTCAAATTGGGAAGTCTACCGACCAAATTATTTGAACCCAGAAAAATTTTCGCCACATCACAACCATCTGTTGTTAGTGTTATGCCAAACCATGTTTTTAAATCTGCACTCGTGAACCAATTTGTTTTTTTTGTCCAATTTGTACCGCCTGTCGAATCATACAGTGCTTCGAGTTGATTAAAATCGTCTTCCAAACATGCGGCTAAACCAGTTGGGAAAATTCTACCACCTGTTGAAACGCGAATAGGTACACCACCTGTTTTCAGAATAAGATTTTTGGAATTGTCGGTGGGTATAGTGAGTGCGTTGTGAGAAATCTGGCAACTAAAATTACCCGTTGATGTTGGTTTATAAGTGCTCGAAGAAGTTGTCGCCACTAAAACACCATCCACAAACCATTTAAATATTTGATCAGCATCGGCTGCACCTGTAAAAACTTTGAGCGATGCCGTTGCGGCGTCTAATATCAATGGAATGTTTGCCTGCGGGTTGTAACTGGCAGAGACGTTGCATGCAACGTCTGTACAAAGCCAAGGCTTACCAACTATATCGCCAAAAATGAAAGCATTATTTTGTACATACAGCACTGCTAAACTCGGGAGCGACGTGAACGCTGGAATGTCACCTGAAAGCAAATTGTCGCGTACATCAATAGTTTTTAACAATCGTAAATTAAAATTGGGAATACTCCCTGTAAATTGGTTGGATTGAAAAATGAGATCGCTTAAGAATCTTAAATTAAAATTCGTAATCGTTCCAGTTAATTTATTAAAACTGACGTCTAAGATTTTTAAGTTCGGTGTATTAAAGTTTGGCAAACTCCCGCTCAATTGGTTATTACTTGCAAGTAAACCTTTCAGTGCCGGGCAATTTAAATTCGGAATCGCGCCACTTAATTTATTATTTCCGATATTTAAAACTATTACACTTGTTAGCTCAAAATTTGGAATCGCTCCTGTTAAATTATTCGCACTCACGTCTAAAACAACTAATTTATTTAAAAGTAGATTTGGCAAAGTACCCACCAAATTATTCGTGCCGAGCGATAAGATACTCACATCGCAAGTATCCGACGTTAAACTGACACCATACCATGTGCTCATATCGCCGCTCGTTAACCAATTGGTGTTATTCGTCCAGTTTTTTCCGCCCGTCGAATCATACAAAGCTTCTAATTGATTGTATGCAGCGACGGCACAATCGGGTAGCGTGTTTGGAATTATTCTGCCGCCGTTGGAAATGCGCACCGCCGAATCGGTACTTTGAAGCACAAAATTTTTAAAATAATCCGTCGGAACAGTGAGCGTCTTGTGCGTTATTTGGCATGAGTACGTTCCTGAAGATAAAGGTTTGAACTTTGAGCTTTGCGTTGTCGCAACCAATACGCCATCTTTAAACCAATTAAAAGTTTGATCTGTATCGAGTGCTCCCGTCGTAACCGAAAATAAGCCATTATTAAACGCAATGGGTATTTTTGCTTGAAAAGCGTAACGTAAATTAGAAATATTCAACCAAGGCTTTGATAGCATATCGCTAAAGATGAAAGCATTATTATCTATACTCAAAGAGGATAGTTGTGTGCTTTGCGCGAAAGTGGGAATGGCACCGCTTAATTTGTTATTGTTTAATAATAAATTAAGTAATTTCGGAGAATTAAAATTCGGAATGGCACCGCTTAATTTATTCTGATAGAGATATAAATTGGTTAAGTTCGGAAAAACAAAATTCGGAATCGTACCACTCAATTGATTATTATTGAGTTGTAAATTTGTTAAGTTAGGAAAAACGAAATTTGGTATGGCGCCGCTCAATTGGTTATTACTGAGTTGCAAACTCGTCAGCGTAGGTATGTTTAAATTCGGAATCGTACCCGTTAACTGATTATTGTTTAAATACAAATTCAGTAATCTCGGGTAATTCATTACAGATGGAATACCGCCCGTTAATCTGTTCGAACCTAAATCGAGCGTTACCATATTAGATGTAACAAAATTCGGCACACTGCCACTAAACTGATTTGTATTTAAGTTAAGATTTTTTAGAGCAGTTAAATTTAAGTTAGGAACTGTGCCAGTTAATTTATTATTACTAAGATCTAAATTGATTAAATAGGGCAGATTTATATTCGCCAGCGTTCCCGCTAAATTATTATTTGCTAATTTAATCTCGGCCACATCGCACGCATCGGTGGTTAAAATGATTCCAAACCAAGTCTTCATATCGCCGTTCGAAAGCCAATTGGTTTTGTTTGTCCAATTATTTCCACCCGTCGAATCATACAATGCTTCAAGTTGATTAAAATCGTCCTCTAAACAAATTGGTAAACTGTTAGGAATAAGTCTACCACCTTTTGAAACGCGCAGCGCAATGCTGGCGCTTTGCAAAATTAAATTCCTAACAGGATTAGAAGGAATTGTAATGGTGTTATGCGTTACCTGACAGTTCCAAATTCCTGATTGTATTGGTTTGTATCGGCTGCTGTGATTTGAAACTACTCGAGCACCATTATTATACCAATTAAATTGTTGATCTGCGTCAATCGCGCCAGTGGAAACGGAAAGAAAACCATCTGTTCCTAAAACAAGCGGAATTGTTGCTTGTGGATTATAACTCACCGACGAAGCATTCAACCATTGCTTACTAACCATGTCACCAAAAATAAATTGGTTATTTTCTAATTTTAGAGTCGCAATGTTTGGGGCTTGTGCTAAATTTGGTATTGCGCCCGATAAGTTATTATCGTCTAAATAAAGTGATTTTAAATTGGGAAGGTTGAAATCGGGAATTTGATTAGAAAGAAGATTAAAACTGAGGTCAATAGTTAACAGCAAAGGGCAATTCGCAAAATTCGGAATCGTACCATTAAAACTATTATCGTCTAAAAGGAGTGTTTTTACATTCGGCAAATTTGCATTCGGAATACTGCCAAAGAGTTTATTGTGTCCAAAATCTAAATTTACTAATTGTAGCAAATTTAGATTCGGCAATTTACCAACGAGATTATTATTGTTCAGATGCAACTCTGAAACAGCGCAACCATCCGAAGTTAAAATAACGCCAAACCATTGGCTAATATCTGCATTCGTAAACCAATTCGCGCTGCTCGTCCAAGTTTTTCCACCCGTCGAATCGTAAATTGCTTCGAGTTGATTAAAAGCATCTACCAAACAACTTTTTAAACCCGTTGGCAAAATCCGTTCACCGTTCGATACACCGACGTTGTAGTTTTCAGATTGAAGCACCAAATTTTGTGTGCTGTCCGCTGGATTTGTTAAGGTGTTATGCGTGGCTTGGCAATAATAAGTACCAGTTGTTGTCGGTTTAAACTTTCTACTTTGCGTTGTCGCCACAAGTAGCGGTGTGGTGCTGTTTGCAGCGAGATAAAACCAATTAAATTTTTGGTCGCTATCGGGTGCGCCCGTCGAAACACTGAGCATTCCGTCTGTGCTGAGTGTAATCGGAATTTTAGCTTGCGGTGCGTAACTGGCAGAGACGTTGCATGCAACGTCTGTACAAAGCCAATTTTTTCCTGCCAAGTCGCCAAAAATAAATTTATTATCGTTGAGATATAATACATCGAGTAATGGCAAATTCGCGAAATTCGGTACAGCGCCACTCAATTGATTTACACGTAAACTTAAACTACTTAAATTCGGTAAATTAAAATCTGGAATAGAGCCCGTTAGTTTATTATTTTTTAAACTGATAAAAACGAGTTGTGAACATTGCGCAAAATTCGGAATAGTACCCGAGAGCTGATTAATACCGAGGAATAAATCAGTCAATTGAGGCAAATTAAAATTCGGAATACTGCCCGTTAGTTGATTATCGAAGAGGGATAATATTTGTAAATTGGGTAGATTAAAATTTGGAATGCTACCTGTGAATTTATTAGAAGTTAGTTCTAAATCTGCCAAATTGGGTTGCGCAAAATTTGGAATACTACTTGTAATGAGATTATTATTTAGTAAAACGGTCGTTAGTTTTACGCTTTGCGACAAAAATGGAGAACTTACAGTTGAGAACTGATTACTACTCAAATCAATTTTTTCTAAAACAGGGAAATTAAAATCGGGAATATTACCAGTGAGTTTGTTATTATTTAATTGTAAGGTGGTTAAGCTGGGCAGTGTTAAGCTGGATAAATTACCCGACAAATTGTTAGTGCTCAGCAAAAGTTTTGTAAGATTAGGCAGATTTAAATTCGGCATTGTGCCACTCAAAAAATTATCCGAGAAGTTTATAATTGTGAGAGACGCAAGATTTTGCGTCTGTGCAAAATTAGAAATACTGCCCATCAATTTATTTCTCGATAAACTCAATTCCGAAAGTGAAGTGCATAAAGATAAATTCGGAATAGAACCACTTAATGTATTGAAGTCTAAATAAAGGGATTTTAAATTCGGCAGATTTAAATTCGGAATGGCGCCAACTAAACTATTGTTAATTAATTCAATACTTCTAATGTCGCAAGAATCTTTTGTAAGCATTATACCGAACCAATTTGCGAGATTCGGGTCTATCAGCCAATTCGTATTGGACGACCAGTTTTTGCCACCTGTCGAATCGTACAATGCTTCGAGTTGATTAAAATCATCTTCTAAACAAGCGCGCAATCCTTTTGGAAATAATCTACCACCGTTTGAAATGCGAATGGATGTATCGGCACTCTGCAAAATTAAATTCCTTAGGCTATTATTGGCGACAGTTAAACTGTTGTGTATTATTTGACAATTATAAAGCCCGGAACTTTGAGCTTTAAGTTTTGAGCTCTGCGTGGTTGCTACCAATATGCCATCCTTAAACCATTTAAAAGTTTGATCCGTATCGGGTGCACCAGTCGAAACTGATAAAATTCCATCCGAGCTTAAAGCAATCGGTATCTTAGCTTGTGGTGCATAACTGGCAGAGACGTTGCATGCAACGTCTGTACAAAGCCAACGCTTACCCACTAAATCGCCAAAAATAAAACTGTTGTTTTCTAATTGTAGTGACGCAAGGTTTGCGGCTACCGCTAAATTCGGTACAGCACCATTTAATTTATTAGTTTTGACAGACAAAGTTTTTAATGCAGGCAAGTTAAAATCTGGAATACTTCCACTCAATCCATTGGCGGATAAGTCAATCGCAAAAATTAATGGGCAAAAAGTAAAATCTGGAATAGTGCCACTCAAATTATTTTTGTTCAAATAAAGTTCTTGCAGCTTAGGCAAATTAAAATTTGATATGCTACCGCTTAATTGATTATCAGCTAAGTTGAGAGTAGTTAGTTGCAGGTGGGTGTTAAAGTTAGGAATAGAACCCGTCAATTTATTTTTTGACAAATTAAAAGTAGAAAGCAAAGGGCAAAGGGCAAGATTGGGAATAGAACCCGTCAATTTATTATTTGACAAATTCAAAATACGCAATTTCGATAAACTAAAATTTGGTATTGTACCAACTAAATTATTGCCACTTAAATTAATTGAATCCACATTGCATCCGCACGCAGAGACGTTGCATACAACGTCTGTACTCACACCGTACCACGTATTTAAATCGGCAGTAAACCAATTTTTACTATTCGTCCAATTATCGCCAGCCGTTGCATCGTATAGTTTTTCAAGTTCGTTAAATGAACTAATTAAACACGGTTGTAAAGTTATGGGTAATGCGCGTCCGCCGTTAGAACTTTTGACTGTAAACGTATCGCTTTTTAAAACCAAATTGCGTTTGGAATCTGTTGGATCGGTAGCGACAGTCAGCGTTTTGTGTGAAACGGCGCAATAAAAAATACCTGGTGCCGTCGGTTTATATTTTGATGTTGGAGTAGTGGCGAATAAAGCACCGTTGCGATACCAATTGAAAACTTGATCCGCATCGGGTGAACCTGTTGAAACTTGTAAAGAGGCAGTGGCTGAGTCTATTGAAATAGGAATATTTGCTTGGGGTGCATAGCTTAAATTATAGGATGCAGAAAAGGATGGTGCGATCGGATTTGATTTTTTCCACCAATCTTTTCCAAAAAAATCTGCGAATATAAATTTGTTTCGATCCAAAGCTAAGATTGTTAAATCTTGCGACACAAACTCGGGCACATCGCCCGAAAAAGCATTTTGAATAACGCGCAGATCTTTTAAACTGCCCAACTGCGTTAAATTTTTTATGCTTCCGCTCAATGCGTTGGAGTCTAAATTACACGTCTCTAAATTAATGAGCGAAGATAAATCGGACAGCACTCCGCTGAGTTGGTTGTTGCTGACATTCAAATTTACCAAACGCGATAAATTATCGAAACTTGGCAAGCTGCCTGAAAATTTATTGAAAGATAAGTTAATCGTTTTTAGTTGTTGGTTATTTGTAAAATTTGGAATTGAACCTACTAATTTATTATTGTTGAAATTGAGAGCCGCAAGCTGAACGCCGAAAGATACATTTTTTATTAAACCTACTAAGTTATTGTTTGGCAAATTTAGCTGTGCTACATCGCAACCGTCGGCTGTTAAGTTAACGCCAAACCACTTACTCATGTCGGCAGTAAACCAATTCGTTTTGTTCGTCCAGTTTTTGCCACCCGTCGAGTCATATAATGATTCGAGTTGATTAAAATCTTTCTCCAAACAAGTTGATAATCCAAAAGGAATAATTCGATTTCCGTTAGAAACACGTACAGTGTAGTCTTGACTTTGCAGCACTAAATTTTTATCAATATTATTCTGAATCGTCAACGTGTTGTGCGTAATTAAACAATAGTACATTCCAGAAACAGTTGGTTTGAATGCACTGTTTGTGAATGTGCCGAGATAAACATTATCTTTAAACCAGTTAAACTGCTGATCTTTATCGGCTACGCCCGTTGAAACAAATAAGGAATCGTTCCGAATACCAATCGGGATTTTAGCTTGCGGCGCATAAATTATAACTTTGGCTTTCAACCACGATTTACCGATTATGTCTCCAAAGATAAAATTATTATTTTCTATGGAAAGTGTATCGGGTTTAAAAACAGAAAACTCTGGGACGTTTCCTGAAAGTTGATTTTGCGATACGTCTAAAAATTTAAGATTCGGCGTATTAAGATTTGGAATTGTATCGGTGAGTAAGTTTCTACCGAGACTTAAATGCACCATATTAGGTAATGCAAATTTGGGTAGCTTACCAATGAGGTTGTTATTATCTAAATCTAAAATAGCTACACTACAACCATCCGCAGTAAGCGTCACACCATACCATGTTGAAATAGGTTTGGTTAAATCCCATTTAGTTATCCATCCAGCACCTAATGTGGAATTATATAAACTAACAAGTTGCAGCGAATCTTGATCTCTACAACTTAAAACAGTAACAGTAGGGCAACTGAGAGCCAAGTCGTGCGCACTTTTAATTGGGTTAAATGCAAGAAGCGCGTTAGAAAAAAAACAAAAAGAAAAAAGCAGACGGCAAGAATAAAAAATTCTCATGGGTACTGATTTGAATTTAGTGTAATCGGTTTTAAATAGCTGTTAAGAGCATTCAACCGCATAATTGCAGTCGGCTCAATTAAAAGTTTGTCGCATGAAAGTTATCTACTTTAATTACGGTATGCAAATGTAATAGCAGAAGTGATACATTTTAATTTTGTTCATGTTAATATACAGAAAAATTATCTGTTCAAGTTCTTAAAGTGTAATTTTCAAACGTCTTCACACAGCAATAAAAATTTGCTTAACAAAAGTATAGGAATTTTTTTTATAAAAAAATACGAGAGAACATCTATTTTTTAGTTTTCTAATGAAATTAACATCTTGTTAAATGAATAAAATATAATTAGTCTTAGTTTTCGATGATTCAAAAATAATTTACTCTAATTTAGATCTTGGGAATTTTAGATTTGTTGAAATATTTCCTATTTACTTAGGTATGAGTTTAAATTTTCCTCGTTGTGGGAAAGCACGTTGGAAAATTTAGTGAAATATTCATGTTTTATAATCCTGAGATATAATTTTTTATTCAGAAACTATACGTTATAATTTTTCGTTTGGTTTAAGATGATAATTAAAGTTTGGAGCAGAAGATATTTCTGTCTAAATTTGTCATCTATATAGAAATAAAGGAAATGGTTATGAATACAGATCACTCATTATTACTCGAAAAATTAGATAGTTTTATACGCAAGTTTTACATCAATAAACTTTTGCGAGGTGCTCTAATTAGCGTTGGTTTGATCCTCGCGCTGTACATTGGTATCAGTGTTGCTGAAAATTATTTTTATTTTGCACCGAGCGTGAAAGCACCTTTGTTCTGGGGCTCCGTCGCGATTTGTCTTTCCACTTTATACGCTTTGGTTGCTGTGCCACTCATGCACTATTTTCGTCTTGGAAAAACAATTTCGCACGAACAAGCGGCGGAAATTATCGGTTCGCACTTCAGTGATGTGAAAGATAAACTGCTCAATATATTGCAACTTAAAAAATTGCAGAGTAGTTCGGAAAGTCGCGATTTGATTGAAGCTTCTATCAATCAGAAATCGAAAGAAATAAAATTTGTACCCTTTCAAGCAGCCGTTAATTTAGCTGAAAACAAAAAATATCTGCGCTATGCGCTTCCACCACTTTTATTGCTTTTGTTTTTATTCACCGCTGCGCCGAGTTTGATGAAACGCGCATCGTATAGACTTTTAAATTACAACAGCACTTTCGAGAGACCTGCACCTTTCCGCTTTGTTGTTCCAGAAAATAAAATGGATGTTGTTCAGTTTCAAGATTACGATTTGCAAATTCATTCCGAAGGTGACGTTTTACCGAGCGATGTTTTTATTGACGTGAAAGGTTATCAGTACAGAATGAAAAAAGAAAACGACACGACGTTTTCATACACATTCAGAGGCGTGCAAACAGATATGCCTTTTAAGTTCACCTCCGGCAATGTGCAATCGAAAGATTATAATTTGCGCGTTATCAAAAAACCGAACGTTACAGGTTTTGATATCAGTTTAGAATATCCGAGTTATTTAGGTCGCCCGAATGAAACACTAACCAATCAAGGCGATATTTCTGTGCCGATAGGTACAAAAGTTTCTTGGGCATTCAATGCAGAAAATACAGACGATATTAAAGTGAGTTTCGACGGCGGTAATCCGCAATCAGTTATTCGGCAAGGTGAGTCGCGATTTATTTTTTCCAAATTTATGAAAAGCGATAATCAATACAAACTTTTTTTCAAAAATAATTTCCTCACTGTTCCCGATTCGGTGCAGTATAATATTTCTGTTCAAGCGGATTTGTCGCCGACCATCAATGCAGAAGTTTTTCCCGATTCCATCAATAAAAATAAAACGTATTTTGCTGGCGATGCTTCGGATGATTATGGTTTAACGTCGCTAAGTTTTAATTATCAAGTTACGCGGGCTGAAGGAAAGAAAGATGCGGCACAAAAAACATTTTTGCAACAACCCAAAGCTAAACAAATTCAGTTTCAGCACAATGTTGATTTCGGCACGCTCAATTTATTGCCTGGCGATGTGGTCAGCTATTATTTTGAAGTTTTTGATAACGATGCTGTGAACGGTGCAAAATCGGCGCGTACACCCGAAATGAAATTCACAAAAGCCTCTGTTCAAGATATTGAAAAACTAATTGCTAAAAATAACGACGACATTAAATCGGAACTTAAAAAAGCGATTGATGAAACAAAAAAAATTCAACTCGATGTCGAAAAATTGCGCGATAAAATGTTGCAGCAAAAAGAAATAGATTGGCAGACGAAAAAAGAAGTCGAGCGTTTGCAACAACGCCAAAAAGATGTGGATAGTAAGATTGACGAGGCTAAGAAGGATTTTGAAAAAAATCAGCAGAATGATAAAGAGTTGAACAAGCAAGATGAGCAGCTTTTGAAAAAGCAAGAACAATTGAAAAAAATGTTCGACGAGATTAAAAATCCCGAGATGAAGGATTTATTGAAACAGATCGAAGAGCTTTTGCAAAAAATGGAAAAAGATAAAGCACTCGACAAAATAGATGATTTGAAGTTGAATAACGAACAACTGCAAAAAGAGTTAGAGCGTATGGATGAGGCTTTCAAACAGATGGAAGTCGAAAACTTGATGCAAGAACAAATTGATAAGCTCGATGATCTTTCTAAAAAAGAAGATGATTTAGCGAAGCAAAACGAAGAGGACAAAAAAAGTGCAGAAGAATTAAAAAAGGAGCAGGATAAAATTAATAAAGATTTCGATGCACTCGAAAAAAAGCAGGATGAATTGGAAAAGAAAAACAAAGAATTGAAACGTCCTGAAGCGATGCCGGATACGAAAGAAGACGATAAAGAAATTAAAAAAGATTTGGAAGATAGCGAGAAAAATTTAGACGACAGCGAAAAAAACGCGGAAGATAGTAAGCCAAACGCAGAAAAAAAAGAAAAAAAGAAAGCAGCTAAGAAACAGAAATCAGCTGCTAATAAAATGAAAAATAAGTCGAACAAGATGAAGCAGGCTTCCGAAGAAGGCAAGAAAAAAGATAATGAAGAAGATTTGAAAGTCATACGTCAGCTTTTAGAAAATCTTGTGCGCTTGAGTTTTGATCAAGAGGCGACGATGAAAGATATGACAGGCACGGTTGAAAACACGCCGCACTATGTTAAGTTGGTGCAAGAACAAAAAAAATTACAAGGCGATTTTGGTCAGATTGAAGATTCGTTGCAAATGCTTGCCAATCGCCAGAGTGCTATAAAAACTTTTGTGATTGAAAAGGTAACGGACATTAAACGCAACATGGCGACGGCGGTTGATAAATTAGAAGATCGCAAAAAATATGAAGGTCAAGATTGGCAGCAACGTTCTATGAAAACTGTTAATGATTTGGCTTTGATGCTTTCAGAATCAATGCAAAATATGCAAAACGATGGCGAAGGACAACCTGGCGATGGCAGTTGCGATAAACCTGGTGGTAAAGGAAAAGGAAAAAAAGGAAAAGGAAAAACGGGTAAAGAACCGTCTGATAAAATTGGTGAAGGACAAAAAAGTATGAACGAAGGTTTGAAAAAACTTTTAGAGCGATTAAAGCAAGGCAAAGATGGAAAAGGCGGACAA
>JAYVVO010000664.1:0-2429 GCA_043786955.1 Saprospiraceae bacterium | reverse complement strand
GCGTATAAGGTTGTAGCGCTGGAGGAATTTTTATTCCGTCAGGTGTTTGATGATTTTCGATGATAGCGGCAATAATACGCGCCAAAGCCAAAGCAGATCCGTTGAGTGTGTGCGTCAGTTGAATTTTTCCATCTGCATTTTTGTAACGCGAGCGCAGGCGATTGGCTTGATAAGTATCGAAATTAGAAACGGAACTCACTTCGAGCCACCGTTTTTGCGCAGCCGACCAAACTTCAAAATCGTACGTGTGCGCCGAAGCACTACCCATATCGCCACCGCATAAGTTCAAAATGCGATACGGCAATTCGAGTTTTTCTAAAAGCGTTTCAATGTGTGCAATCATTTGATGGTGCGCGGCGTTCGAATTTTCGGGTGTCGTGATTTGCACAATTTCTATTTTATCGAACTGATGCACGCGATTCAATCCGCGCACATGCGCACCGTAGCTGCCCGCTTCGCGCCTAAAACATGGCGTATAGCCTGTAAGTTTTATCGGTAATTCTTTTTCAGTTAAAATCACATCGCGATAAATATTTGTCAGGGGCACTTCTGCCGTCGGAATTAAATATAAATCATCCTTGGCAGCGTAATACATCTGTCCTTCTTTATCCGGCAATTGCCCAGTGCCGAGCGCCGAATCTTCATTCACCAAAAGCGGAGGCACAATTTCTTCGTAACCTGCAGCGCTCGCTTCGTCTAAAAAAAACTGAATGAGCGCACGCACTAAGCGCGCACCTTTACCTCTGAAAACGGGAAAACCTGCACCTGTAATTTTTACACCGAGTTCTAAATCGAAAATATTATATTTTTGCGCCAACTCCCAATGCGGTTGCGCTGCATCTCCAAGCTCAGGAAAAGGTTTTGCCCAATCTTTATACACTATGTTTTCTTCGGGCGTTTTGCCGTAAGGAACACCTGCGTTGGGTAAATTCGGCACGTTCAATAATATGTCTCGTAGTTTTTTTTCAGCAGCCGTCTTTTCTTCCTCTAAAATTTTTGTTTTTTCTTTAAGTGTTGTTACAGCGTGTCGTGCCGATTCAGCCGCCACTTTTTGTCCCGATTTCATTAACTCACCAATTTGTTTCGATTGCTTGTTAATGTCGGAGAGTAAGTTATCGCCTTCCGTTTGTTTCGCTCGTCGCAATTCATCCGTCTCTAAAACCGATTGCATCAAGGCGTCAATATCCGTTTGCGCCCAATTGCGTTTCAATAAACCCGTAACAACGCGTTCTTTTTGCTCTCTAAAAAATTCTAACAATAACATAATCGCTCTATTTTGTGCTAATGAACAGTTAATTGAACTGATTTTAGAAAAAAGTTTCAATTTTCTTTATAAAATGCAAATATACTATTTGAAAAAAGAATAGAATAGTTAACTTTGTGAAGTAATCGAAAGCAAACCTATTCTTACCTTAGTTTTTGCAATTGTTTTTACGTTCGCATCGCTCCATTAATTCCAATATTCTAAGTTTTATATTAAAATCGCTCATTTGTCCGTTTCCCGTTCTTTAAAGGCAATAAGGAATAATGAAAATGGAATAAGGATAAAATATTACCTACTTCTAATTTCAAATTAACTTCGGTTTCATTACCTAAAAATTATTTTCATTTTTTTTTAATTCTATTTCAATCAATCTCTAATCATTTTAAACGCAGTAAAACATTTAAGCAAGAAGCACTGGTCTTAGAAATAGCAAATATTTTTTTCTTATTTCAGATTTTCCATTTACTTTAAGTTTTTACTTATTCCTCATCAGATATGAATTATAGCCTCTCAAAGCTACAAGAAATGCTTGCTCCTGAACTCAAGGAAATTGCAGAAAAAATTCGCATACCAGATTTTAAGAAGCTCACAAAATCCGAGTTAATTTTTAAAATTATTGACGCGCAGGCTGTTACGACAGCAGAAAAACCTAGCACTGAACCCGAAAAATTAGTGGAAGATAATAGCTTTCGTGAAAAAATTCAGGTAATTCAAAATAGCGGCGAAGCGAATGAACAAATTATTCGCCGACCGCGCAAACGCGTAATTGATGACCCTAAACCAAATCCACCTCAATTAAAAAAAGAAGAGCGTCGCGTGTTCAATAAACCACCTACGCGCAACTTATTCAAAGATGTGATTCGTGAAGTAGCTGATAACTCTTTCAATTACGAAGTTAAATCAAACACTTTCGATGAAGAGGAAAGCGATGCTGACGATTATGTAAATCCAGCACCGCAACCGATTGTAGAAATACAAAAAGTTGAAGAAGAGCCAGAAGTTATTAATGAAGCATTGATGGTTTCTTCGTCTGCGCCAGAAGATGACGATAATTATATCAACCCCGCGTTGATGGAATTCGATGACTACGACAGAAAATCGAAGAAAAAGAATGAACCACGCAAACCCGTTGATAGAACTGAAAGAACGGATAGACCAGAACGGA
>JAYVVO010000663.1:0-2432 GCA_043786955.1 Saprospiraceae bacterium | reverse complement strand
GTCTCAGTTCTAAACTCCAATTATCGGTTGAATACACGGATTTTTGTAAACCAAGCTCCGCCGAAAAACTTAGACCGACGGGTAATTTCCAACTTTCAGGCGCAGAAATGCGCGGTCTGATGTGCGTTCCCACAATTTCGAATCCATAGCCAGGCGTTATGTTAGTGAATAGATACACGCCAATTTCAAAATTATCGGTAATGCCCGTTGTAATTTCAAGTGTTTCGTGCGTTGCGTGGTGCGTTGGTCGAACGTTCTCTACAATATTTTTTTCGCCATCGAACGTAAAATTAGAATGTAACTCAAAAATGGTTGAGTTTTTGGCTTGCGTCGGCGCGCCGTAAACCTGAATTTCGTAATTGTCTTGCGCGGTCAATAAATTAATAGAGAAGAGTAGTGGTGCTAAAAATGCTAATTTCATTGTTGTAAATTTTTCTGAAAATTTTGTTTAAATTTTAACTGACCTCACTTCAATAATCAATTTAGATTATTAATTTTAGGTGCAAAAATAACGAACAAAATTTTATTAAAAAAGATTTGCGCGTTGAGTAGATAAGTTAAAGTTCAATCCTTGTTTAGTTTTTGTCTGAATGGTGTTCCTAAAATAAACTTTGATTTCCTCATTTTCATAAAAAAGTTCCGCCCCTTCAAACGATGTGTTTGAAGGGGCAAAACTTTTATTTATTCTAATGCGAGCGATTCTTAATTTCTGAAAACTACGCTTCTAATTTTTCTGGGCGATAATCTAAAAAAGGTTTTGCTTTGTTATCCGTCATCTGATGTAACAAAATATCTTTCGCTCTGAACAATTGCGCTTTGACGGTGCCAAGCGGCAAGTTTAATTCTTGCGCAATTTCTTCGTAGCTGCAATCTTTATAAAAGCGAAGCTCAATAATGTCGCGGTATTTGCCACTGAGTTTATTCACCAAATTACTGACGTACGCCAATTTTTGTTGGTGAATCAGGCGTTGTTCAGGATCAGGTTCGTGATCGCGAATGTTGTGCGAAAATTCTTTGTCGCCATCGAGTTTAATCGTTTCGTCAATCGAAAAAGTTTGAATCCGCTTTTTGCGAATGTGGTCTATGCAATTATTGATAGCAATGCGAAACAACCACGTCGAGAAAGCGTAATCAGGTGCATAACTACCCAATTTATTAAACGCTTTGCCAAAAGCTTCGATCGTTAAGTCGTCAGCTTCATCTTTGTTTTTTACCATTCTAAACATGGCAGTGTAAACCGAATTGCGATAGCGATTAAGCAAAATTTCGTAGCCTTTGCGATTGCCCGCAACGGCTGCACACACCCAAGTGTAATCTTCGAGGGCTTTTGCCGAAAGACGCGGCGTTGCAATTACAGTAATTGCGTTTGTCAAATCCTGACGTTCGGCGACATCAGCATGCACGTGCATGGAAGGTGTAGAAATTGGTGTCATGGGCGGTCAAATAGGTTACTTCCAGTTATTAAATCGGCGAAAAAAAAGCAGTGCAATCATACAATTAAACAAAACTAAAAACGCGTCGAAAAGCAGAAACGTTGCCTCTAACTTTTTTTCTCCAAGGCGTTTAGCAAATTGTTTGTAAATTATAAACAGCACAGCTTGCCTTGTCACAAAAATACTTAGTACAAATATTGTGCTAATTTTATATTTAATGCAAAAAAACGTTGCAAAATAAAAAAATAAATGACTGATACCAAACATTCCGAGCAAAAACTGGTGAATTAACTTATAATTAGGACTTACAGAAATGTGTCGCGTTTTCTGTTTTATGTACGCTTTCCAAGTGTTTTTAGGCAAAGAATAGGTAAAAGCACTCGGATTTAGTGCAATACTGAAATTATTAGGCATCAAAACGCTGTTTAAAAATAAATCGTCATCGCCCGCCATAATATTTTCGTGCGCAGAAAATCCGTTTACTTTTTCAAACAAATTTTTATGATATAGTACGTTTCTACCCACACCCATATACGGCATTCCTGCGAGTCCAAAACCGACATATTGCAGCGCGGTAAAAGTTGTTTCATGCCGAATAAAAGTGTGCAACCATGAATTTGTTGTTGGTCTATAAGGTGAAATACCGAGAACTATTTTTTTTTGTTGCGCTGTGCATAACACCATTTCTCGAATCCAATCTTCCGTCGCCGGTACGCAATCTGCATCGGTTAAAAGTAAAATGTCATTTTTAGCTGTACGCACTGCCGTTGTAAGTGCCAGCTTTTTACCTAATTTTATTTTTTCTATAATCCTAACTATTTGTAAATGTGCGAACTGCGCTTTAAAATTTTCTAAAACTTCTGCTGTTGCATCTGTTGAAGCGTCATCAACTACAATCACTTCAAAATTGGGATAATTTTGGGTTAATATTTTAGGTAAGAAATTTTTTAAATTGAGAGCTTCATTACGTGCACAAATCAAAACCGAAACAGGTGGGAA
>JAYVVO010000662.1:0-7001 GCA_043786955.1 Saprospiraceae bacterium | reverse complement strand
CGTCTCTTTTAAAATTAAAAATGCCGATGAAGTGATGGACATTACGCTCGCTTCGGAATGTGCCGCAGCGTTCGACGCCTTTACGCGCAGCAATGTTGATGACGAAATGAACGGACAAGCCAAAGGCGATTGGCCTAATTATTTCCGCTCGGCGCGCTTGATTCCAGCAGTGGAATATATTAATGCGCAGCGTTTGCGCAGAAAAATTATTCTCGAAATAGATTCTATCATTAAACCTTTCGATGCGATTATCGGTTCGAGTTTTGGAGGCAGTCAATGTGGTATCACGAATTTAACTGGTCATCCTGTTGTTGCTGTGCCTTCGGGTTTTGAAAACGGCAAACCTACAAGCGTGAGTTTTATCGGTAATTATTTTGCGGAAGGTAGAATTTTAACGCTCGCACGCGCATACCAAGATAAAACGGATAACCATTTAAAACATCCTGAAATGTTTAGTCAGCATTGATGTTTGCGGGTTGATATATTTTAACACTATAACACTGCAAACTAAAAATATTTATTTTATAATTTAAACTTAACAGGTCTTCCAGACCTGTTAAGTTATTAATAATTAACCTGTTTAATTTACATTGATCTAAAATAAAAATTTTATGAAAAAACAACTGAGCTTTCTCATTTCTATTTTTTTACTTTCATTAAGTATCTCTGCACAAAAAATCGTGACAGCACCACGCATAGCAGAAGCGGAAAAACTTATTGATTTAACATACACTGATGCAGAGCGCGATTCACTTTTAGGAAATGTAGAAGAATATTTGCGCACCATTAAATTAATGCACGGATTAAATATTGAAAACAGCGATGCACCAATGTTGGTTTTTCAACCGACGGATGCCTTCAGTAATTTCGTAACGAAAAATGCTGAGCCGAATGCGCTTGACATCGCACCGAAAAAGTGCGAAGTGCCGAAAAATAAAGAAGCTTTAGCCTATTATTCGATTGCGGAACTGAGCTATTTACTAAAAAATAAACTGATGACTTCCGTTGAACTCACACAATTTTTTACAGATCGCTTAACTAAATTCGGCGACACACTGCATTGCGTAATTAATTTAACTACGGAACGCGCTATGGCGCAAGCTAAATTAGCGGATGCCGAAATTAGCGCAGGAAAATGGCGCGGATTATTGCACGGTATTCCGTATGGTGCGAAAGATTTACTTTCGGTGCGCGGCACACTGACAACATGGGGTGCAAAACCGTATAAAAATCAAAGTTTTGATTACGATGCAACGGTTATAAAAAAATTAGATGCAGCTGGTGCAATTTTAATTGCTAAACTCTCGCTCGGTGCACTCGCTATGAACGATGGTTGGTTCGGTGGAAAAACGCGCAACCCCTGGGATTTAAACGCTGGTTCTTCGGGCTCGTCGGCAGGTTCTGCATCGGCAACTGTTGCAGGGTTAGTGCCGTTCGCAATTGGAACAGAAACTTTGGGTTCTATCGTTTCACCTTCAACTGTTTGTGGTGCAACGGGTTTGCGACCAACTTTTGGGCGCGTCAGTCGCTACGGTGCAATGACGTTATGTTGGTCGCTCGATAAACTCGGACCAATTACGCGCAGTGCAAACGATGCTGCAATTGTTTTCAATACAATTAAAGGCGTTGACGCGAACGACAAAACAACTTTTGAATCAACGTATGCTTTTCCGACAAAAAAACCGATCAATAAAATGCGTATCGGCATCATTAAAGAAGTTTTTGATACGCTCAATCCGAACAGGAATGAATGGACTGCTGTGAATGCGCTCAAAAAATTAGGTGCTGAAATAGTTCCTGTTTCTTTTAAATCATCTGTACCGACGGAAATTGTGAGTATTATTTTAGGTGGAGAATGCGCTGCTGCTTTCGATGCCTTCACGCGCAATAATATTGATGATGAACTGAACGGACAAACACGACGCGATTGGCCTAATATTTTTCGCTCTGCACGTTTTATTTCGGCAGTTGATTACATCAATGCGCAACGGCTGCGCAAAAAAATGATTCTCGAAATTGATTCTATCATTCGCCCCTTCGATGCGATTATTAGTACAAATTTTGGTGCGAGTCAATTGCAAATTACAAATTTAACGGGTCATCCCGTGGTTGTTACGCCATCTGGTTTCATAAATGGTAAACCAACGAGTGTAAGTTTTATCGGTAATTATTTCGACGAGGCGACTATTTTAACAATTGCGAATGCCTATCAAGAACAAACCGATAATCATTTAAAACATCCCGAAATGTTTGTTAGACAATGAAGGGTTTGAATTGCTTTTAGATTTTATCCGACGCTTAAAAGCACTAAATTCTATTTTAATTTGTAGATTTATCATCTCATCTAAGTCCTTATTTTTTTATGAAAAATATATTTGTTGCTATTTTTATCTTGCTTTTGTTTTTATCGCCAAAAATTATTGCCCAAAACCTTTTAAAAGGAAAAGGCTTGAAATCATGGGATACGTATTTAGGTGCGCAATTTCCAGAAAATAGTGAAAATAGAAATGGCATTAAACCCGTCGGGCTGAACGTTGATCCTAAACATACTTTTAGTGTCATAACAGAAGATGGGGATAAAGTACTTCATATTACAGGCGAGCAATTTGGTGGTATTTCTACAAAAAAAGAATTTGAGAACTATCATTTACAATTGCAATTTAAGTGGGGAAATTTAAAATGGCATCCGAAAAAGAATGCTAAAATGGATAGCGGATTATTGTATCATGCCAATGGCGAACAAGGCGCGGATAATGGTTTTTGGATGCAGGCGCAAGAATTTCAAATTCAACAAGGAGATTGTGGCGATTATTGGGGCTGTGCTGGTGCATATTTTGATGCGCCGACAAGAAAAGAAAAAGATAGTGTTTATGTTTACGATCCAAAAGGTGAAATGCGCACTTTTAAAGATAAAACCATAGAAGGTCGGCGCGTCTTTAAATCTTCCGATGCTGAAAATCCAACTGGGCAGTGGAATACTTTAGATTTATATTGTTTCGGTGATACTGCGATACATATAGTCAATGGAAAAACGGTGAATGTATTATATCACTCGAGCCATATAGTCAATGGAAAAATTGAACCACTCACTAAAGGTAAAATTCAACTGCAATCGGAAGGTGCTGAAATTTATTTTAAAAACATAGAAATTTTAAGTATTTCTGCGATTCCTGCTGCGCTTTTAAAATCTTAGCTTCCATTAATCGCGAATCAAGCTGTAGCGTATTCTGTGAACGACCGCATTGCTGGCGCGTGAAAAGCTAAAACAATATCTGATTTTGGCACACCCTTTTTTTCAATATCTTCTATAATGTCGTAATCAGAAATATTACGTTGCACCCAAATTTTCTCGTCAATGATGTCAAAATGAAAGACAACCGAAAAAATTTGTTTGTCATTGCGCCAACCTGAATATAGTGCTTGATAATGATCATTTTCCGTATCAAAAATAAGGCGCATCTGCATATCATCTGGTTTATGCTTTTGATTAATTTCATCGGCAGCATACGCTTTTAATACTTCTTTAAGTATTGTTCTGTATTTTTTTAATTTATCCATTCGAGTATTAAATTTTGTATTGGATCAAAGATAATTAATTTTACTTCTTCTTCGCGCAATCGTTTTTGAATAAACCGACCTTGAAATAAGAAGTGGTTTTGTGCAGAAACGGGTATTGCCAAATAAACAATACGATTAGGTTCAAAATCTTCTAATGCGCTTCTATAATCCAAGTATTGACCTATGGCTTCATGAAAGTTATTCATGAATGATTTACTTAAAAAACTTTTTACTTCGACTGCAATTTCTAATCCACCTTTTTCCGCACCAAATACCATTTCTGCCGCCAAATCAATTTCTAAATGACTACCGTCAATTGGAATCCGAAGTGGATCGTTTGTAATGTGCCAATTTTCTTTTTCAAGAGCTTCTCTAACATTATAGTGAAATAAGTCTCTTGCCATAAGTTGTTAAATTTTAAATAAAATTTTTCTTTTTGTTAAAAATCAAACATAAAACAAAATTACTAACTAAGAGCCGTATTAACAAGTATTAATTTTGAGAAAGGATAAAATTTTCACTTCGTCATTCTGTTAAAAAATCAAATTGATGGACGGTATCTGAAACTGAAAATGCGCGAATTAAGTCGAGGGGTTTTGATAAAACTATTTTGTTGTTAGACTAATTTTTCTCAATAATTAATTCGTTTGATCCTTCTTCAAAACACCCATAATCATCTAAATGAAAATGATAGCCTTTTGGAAAGTCATCCTGAGCTAAATTTAAAAGATGATTTGCTAAAGAAATAAGACCAGCTTTATTAACTTTAATTATCGCGACACTGTCACGAATTTTATGCTCAACTTCAAATCCAGATTCCCAATTAAAAATAAAACCTTTTGTTGGACTATAATCTGGAACATCAATTACTATTTTCATTTTTAACCTTTTTAATTATTAAATAAATTCTTTACAGTAAATTGGTCAAATCATTTTGTACAATCCTATTTCACATAATTCTTTAAGTCTGGATAGTTTTTAATAAATTTTTTAGCCGTATCGCCTTGAATACGATATCCTTTAAGATAAGGAATGATAGTCGCATCAGGTATAGTCGCTTTAATTTTTTGCAAAGCAGCGTTGGCATCTGAAAACTTGCGATACAAACCGACGGTGTATTGATAAAATCCCTCAACACCAACGGATTCAATCATCGCGCCACCTATTTTTTCTAAGATATCGTTATCGAACAAACGCTTGGAAGCGTTGACTTGAATTTTATAAGAGAGCGAATCGGAATGTTTAAAAAAAGTTTTTCCAATGGGATTGACCATAAACTCGGAAACGACGGGTTTTTCGACGGTGATTTTAATTTTGGCGGTGTCAATTCCAAAAAAACCAATATCAATGCGTTGATTTAATTTTTCACCCGAGGTATTCGGTTTTCCGTCGTCCAAAACTGTTTTCGCTATTGGGAATTCGCTACCAACAGATTTTGCGAGAATATATTCAGACTTCACACCATTATCAATCAGAAACTTCGCGACTTTTTCGACTTTCTTGATTCCAAAATATAAATCGAGGGAGCTTTTTTCGCCTTGCAAACCGTGCAGAGTTAATATGACGTGTGATGAAGGATCGTTTTTTGTAATCGAAAGTACGTCGCGCAATTTAGTAATATTCGTGGTGTTTAGCACTTCGTCGTCTCCGTTATACATTAAACTCGTGAGCGTATAATTGAGAATTTTCTGCGTCGGATCTTCAAGTGCTAATTGCGAAGAATCTGTTTGAGAGAGTACATCGTAAAAAGGTTTGTTGTTTGAGGCAGTTACTTCGGGAAGTAATTTTTTGAAAACAACGTTGTACAAATCAAACTCGCCAAAACCTTCTTTTCTGTTAGATGCCAAATAACCTTTGTATCCATCGTTTTGCAGTTTGAAATACACATCATCGCCCGCAGAATTGATGGGTTTGCCAACATTTTCTAGCGCCGACCATTTCTGCAATTTTTCATTAAAGACGGATTTAAAAACATCGAATCCACCGATTGAAGCTGTTGAGTTGGATGAAAAATAAAGCGTTCGACCATCGTTGCATAAAAAGGGAGTCGTTTCGTCGAACGGAGAATTTATTTCACTGCCCATATTTGTAGGTTTTGACCAAACATTATTTGACCGAACGGTATAATACAAATCTAATCCACCAAAGCCTGAATCGTTGCGCGAACAAAAAATGATGAGCGAATCATTCGCATAAAACAAAGAATTATCACCCGTTTCCGATTTTATAGGCGCATCAATACGTGGTGGCAAACTGCGGACTTCATTATCATTTTTAAAAGAATCCACTAAAAAATCGCCACTGAACATATTGAGCGATCTAAAAAAAATAAAATTCCTGCCTTTACCGATAATACTAATAGGCAATTCGTTTCGGGCAGTGTTGATTAAATTGTTTTCCAATTTAATGGGCATTAAATAATCCGAATTTTCAATTGCTGTGCTATAAATATCATAAAAATAATGTCCTTCGTACAAATCTTCAATGCCTTCGTTATTTCTTAAACCACCCGTAGAATTGGGTCTATCGGAAGCGAAATACATTTTATCTTCATCGGTTGGGCTTTGTAACGGTGCCGTTTCATTGAAGTTAGAATTAACTTTATCGCCGAAATTTTCAACCAATGCGCGTTCCGGTTGCCGTTCCAAAATTAAACCATTCGCGCATCTTTTTATATCGTTAGCGATAGAAAAACGCACGTTCTCCGGCTCTTTTGTAATTCTTAAATAGTTTTTATAAAATTTAATCGCATCTTTATAGCGCGATTGCGCGTGTGCTAATCGCGCTGAAATTAAAATAGCGGATGGATCAATATTTTTTTCGATCTCGAAATATTGCGCGAGCAGCGCGCGCGATAGCTCTAATTTGCCTAACTCGTAATAACTCGTAAAAAGTGCTTTTATAATTTCAACATCGTTCGGTTTTTTTTCGTTGTATGTTTCGAGTAGAGAAGACGCAGCCATATATTTTTTTCGCTCGAACAGCCGCAAACCATCTTGCCGAAATTTTGAAATATCTTGTGCTACTAAAGTATTAATTGCAAAAAAGGATAGCACAACAAAACAAAATGTAGATTTAATTTGCTTAAAATAATTATTACTGAAAACCGATACGTTAAGAATCAAAATTTAAAGATTTGAGAATGCTAAGAGATGGAAAATTGAAAAATTGTTTTGCGCAAATTTCAATATAAAAATCTTCTTTTAATAATTTACTTTTAAAACGTTTTAAAAACGCGAAAATTAATTTTTTTATGCTAAATTATATTCTTAAAAAATTTAAAAACATATTGGCACTTCGCTTTTTATTAATCGCCATTTTTTTTATTTTATTTCTCACCGATTGCAAGAAACCTGCTAATAATAACGCGCCAGTTTTAAATTGTGATGCGCGTTGGGTTAAAGTTTTTGCCGACATTCATTTAACGGAAGCGGCTTTAGAAT
>JAYVVO010000661.1:0-2435 GCA_043786955.1 Saprospiraceae bacterium | reverse complement strand
TACTTTTTAATGCCAGTTTCCGAATAAATATTACTTCCGTAAGACAGGTTTCCGTTTTCGTCTTCATAGAAACTAATTTCATTTCTTACTGAAAAAGCTTTAATGACTTGAGCATCTCTAATTTTGTATGACTTACCCTCTACTACTTGAGGAGGATATTTATAAAGTGCTGGAACTTTTATCTGTTTTATTCTTTGTAAAATATCTTTTGCAATTTTATGTCTCTCAGTTTCGTCTGAATAAGTACATTTACCCTTTATTGCAATATCTTTTGGATCATGTGAGAAATGATGTTTTTTATGTTCTCCCTTTTTTGCTTGCATTTCGCAACTACAAGCAGTACAAAAATAACCCTTTTTACCGCTCAATACAAAAGGGTCTAAAATATGCTTTAATTCTCGTTTATTATTAAAAGCGTAGTTGTGATCTTCTATAAATTTCTTCTCTTACATAAAATTTTATCTTAAGTATCAACAAATATTTTAAAAATTTTTGTTCAAAGTTATTGAAAAAGAAATGATATATCAAAATATTTTCGAAAAATTTATTTTTAATATTTATTGTTAGAACGCTTGCAAAGGGCATAAGCTAAAACAACAAAGGCTACTCAATGAGCAGCCTTTGTTTAAATATTGCGATTATAAATTTTAATCTTCTTCTTCATCTACTGAAGCAGCACCCGATGCAACGGGACCTTCCGCAATTTTTTTACGGATAATCGTTTCAATCTCGAAAGCAACTTCTGGATTATCATCCATGAAAAGTTTTGCGCCTTCGCGACCTTGTGCAATTTTCGCACCTTTATAACTATACCACGATCCCGATTTTTGAATCACTTCTAAGTCAGTACCTAAATCAACAATTTCACCATTTTTAGAAATGCCTTCGCCGAAAACAATATCGAACTCGGTTGTGCGAAAGGGTGGTGCTAATTTATTTTTTATGACTTTCACTTTCACGTGATTACCCGTTAAGTTTCCGTCTTTATCTTTAATCGCTTGTCCTGACTTGCGTATATCTAAACGAATGGATGCGTAAAATTTCAGCGCGTTACCACCCGTTGTTGTTTCTGGGTTGCCAAACATGACACCAATTTTTTCGCGCAACTGATTGATGAAAATCACGCAACAATTCGCGTTACTAATAGCTGCTGCCATTTTACGCAATGCTTGCGACATTAAACGCGCCTGCAAACCCATTTTAGAATCGCCCATGTCGCCTTCAATTTCGGCGCGGGGCGTTAAAGCTGCAACGGAGTCAATGACAACAATATCTACGGCGTTTGAGCGCACTAAACTTTCTGCAATTTCTAATGCTTCTTCGCCGTTGTTCGGTTGAGAGATTAATAAATTATCCACATCAACACCGAGTGACTCGGCGTAGAAGCGATCAAAAGCGTGTTCTGCATCAATGATGGCAGCAATGCCACCTTTTTTCTGGCATTCAGCAATGGCGTGAATAGCGAGTGTTGTTTTTCCAGATGATTCTGGTCCGTAAATTTCTACAATTCTACCGCACGGAAATCCACCGATTCCCAGTGCTACGTCTAAACCGATTGATCCCGATTGAATAACATCAATCGCAACAACTTGCTTTTCACCGAGGCGCATGACTGTGCCTTTGCCGTACGTTTTGTCTAAACGTTCCAATGCCATTTGGAGTGATTTTGCTTTGGCTTCCTTTTCCTTTTCTGTTGACATAAGCTTAAATCTTTTTCAAAAAAATAATTAATTTCTATTTCGATACAAAAATAAATAAAAAGTTTGAAATAAAAAGTTTTTTTGAAGAATTATAAAAAAAAAGTTTTAAAAGTATGGTTCGTGCAATAATTTAATAACAATTACTTAATCTCAAATACTTTCAAATGCGTTTGCAAAGCGCTTACATTTGTAAAAATATCGGCGAAGCGCAATGGAAAATCCTCAAGGGAAGAATTGATTGCGTTCGACCGAATTTTTTTTTATATCTGGTTCTGTACTCGGTTTATCGTTTAAAATGGCGACAAATATTTTATTGCGCTTATTTTTCGATTCTAATAAATCTAATTCGTTTTTTTCTAACTGGGTTTGATTGAAATATTTTTTATTCAACTCTTTCTCAAACCAAATATTTCCCACAAGTTCTAAAACTTTGGTTTGCTTTCGCCACGATGGTGCTTTAATAATCGCTTCACTGTGAATTTCAATACCTGAATTATTTACTGCTTCTGAAATTGTAATGTATTTAGCTAAAGGCGCAAAATCATTCTGTGTAAATTCGGGCAAGACGTTGTAACTTGTAAAGAATAAATTATTTCCCCATTTTCCATTTTCGATATATGCCGATGAGCATACTTTTAAATACGGCATACTCAATCGCATGAAATTCATGAAAACAGCATCCGTTTTGCCAACTACATAAAAAACAGGAATTCCATTTTTTATCCAAAGCGAAAG
>JAYVVO010000660.1:0-2439 GCA_043786955.1 Saprospiraceae bacterium | reverse complement strand
GCCATAACACCCGCAATTTTTACTTCCATCAAAACAATCAGTTCCTTGATGGCATTGACCAAGGCTTGCTCGCACTCAATGACGACTACAATTATTCTATGGTTAGAAAATAATTTCGTAAAGTATTTTTTTCATAAATAATTAATTCTTATGTTTACTTTAAATCTAGAATCTTATCAATAATTTTTAGGTTAAAAATATTAAAATGATCAATTTTGCTTATTCAAGATTAAACAGGACAATTTCTTCGGTTCAAATTAGAAGTGAAACTTTTTTGCTAAAAATAATACGTACCCTCGAAAAATATATACTTTAGAATTCAACGTGCTCGAATAAAAAAACCGTGAATATTACTTTTTTTCAAACGCAATACCTTGCAACATCTCAATAATTTTACGCGCACCATTGAGCGAACGCACACCCTCGCGAATAAAAATAAAGTGTTTTGCCGATTGTTTGAATGTCATTTGTTTTTAAAGAACTGATAATTCACTTAAAATATTTCCAAAAGTGCAATTTGGGAATCTGTGTGTAGTGCTTCAATATTTTTTTTAAAGCCTACAAGTCTTTTGACTATTATATTAATGGGTAAATTTCCAAAACGCAGCCAAATAACTTTAGGTGGAGAGTTATACAAATTAGAAAGTTCATAAAAATCTTCATCATAAGTAACAATAGTGAATTCATTTTGTAAAGCGAATTGCCAAATTTTACGATCTGTAATTGGAAAAGTTAAACCAGATTTGCTAACATGAAGGCAGTCGGGAAAATGAATTTTCAATTTCTTGACAATTCGATAAGAAATATTAGCATCAAAAAGTAGTTTCATATTGCAACGAGTGCTTTGCGTTCTTTTTGTGCGGCGTAGGCTAAACAAGCTCTTATAGATTGTTGGGTCAATTCAGGAAAATCTTTAATAATTTGCGTTTCGGTCATGCCAATAGATAACCACCCTAATATATCGAACACACTAATTCGAGTGCCTTTAACGCAAGGTTTACCAAACCTTATGTCTGAGTTTATTTCTATAAATTGTTCATAGTTTTTCATCAAAGATTTTTTAGCAAAAAAGTAATTTATTGAATTTTGTACAAAAATACACCATTCTAAACTATTTTCAAACTTTCTCTCCAAACGCAATGCCTTGCAACATCTCAATAATTTTACGCGCACCATTGAGCGAACGCACACCCTCGCGAATAAAAATAAAGTGTTTTGCCGATTGTTTGAACGTCATTTGTTTTTTCGGACCTTCTTTTAAAATGTATTGGAGCACTTTTTTAAAACCGTCCGTTTCGTAAAAAGGTGATTGTGGATTGCCGACAAAATAACCTTGCAGTTTATTATTTTTCAGAACGATGCGTTCAAACCCGAGTTCTTTCGCTGCCCAACGCAACCTTAAACCATCAAATAGTTCTTCTACTTGTGTTGGTATTCTGCCGAAGCGGTCACGAAGATCTTTCGCAAATAGTTTGACTTCTGTTTCGTTGTTTAAATCGTCGAGCTTGGTGTAAAGACTTAACCGCTCTTGTGTGTTTTGCACGTACTCATCAGGTATGTGCATTTCAATATCGGTGTCAATTAAAACATCCGTAACGAATGCTTTTTTCTCCGTGAGTTCTTCAGAAAATAAATCTTTGTACTCGTTTTGTTTGAGTTCGAGCAGTGCCTCTTCAAGAATTTTTTGGTACGTCAGATAACCGATGTCGGCGATAAATCCTGATTGTTCGCCACCGAGCAAATTGCCGGCGCCGCGAATATCTAAATCGCGCATGGCGATATTTATACCGTCGCCGAGATTATTAAATTCTTCAACCGTTTTTAATCTGCGTTTAGCATCATTTGTCAGTGTTGACATTGGCGGAGCAAACAAATAACAAAATGCTTTTTTATTCGAACGACCGACGCGACCGCGCAATTGGTGTAAATCGCTGAGACCAAAATGGTGTGCATCGCTGATGATGATAGTATTAGCGTTTGGAATATCTATGCCTGTTTCAATAATGTTGGTGCATACTAACACGTCGAATTTATGATTAATAAAATCCGTGAGTTGATTTTCCAAATCTTCGGGTGGCATTTGTCCGTGCGCCATGGAAATAGAAATATCGGGACAGGTTTTTTGTAAATTCGCCATCATCACAGGCAGCGACATCACGCGATTGTGTACAAAAAATACTTGTCCGCCGCGATTGGTTTCGTTGTAAATTGCTTCGCGAATCAGGTTTTCGTTATACGGCAAAACTTCTGTGTGAATCGGTTGACGTTCGGTTGGTGCTGTTCGCAGCACAGATAAATCGCGCGCAGCCATCAGTGAAAACTGCAAAGTGCGCGGAATTGGCGTGGCTGTTAAAGTTAAAGTATCAACATTGGCGCGAATACTGCGGAGTTTTTCTTTCGCTTGCACACCAAATTTTTGTTCTTCATCAACGATGAGTA
>JAYVVO010000659.1:0-7017 GCA_043786955.1 Saprospiraceae bacterium | reverse complement strand
GTTGTGCTTCGATGGCTTTTGAAATTCCTTCGGCTTGCACAAGTTGACTGACATAAGCAAAATCTTTAAAATCGGTGGGTACTTTGTAGCTGCGCGCCATATACTTTTTCATCAACTCATTGCCTTTCGGATGCTTTTGATGCGAAAGCATGATGGGCGTGAGGAGTTCGCGGTCTTCAACATTGGTAAAACTTTCGATTGTTTTCCAGTCGGGTAAACTCTGAAAACCATATTCGGAAGCAAAACGCGGGATGTGCGTATCGTAATGCTCGAAGGGTTTTTCATCGTGCCAGACAAACCAATCGTGCGAATCGCCTTCTGTATAACTCTTATTGTTGTATCTGCCGAATTTCGGACTGCTTTCGTAATAATCGGTATTTGTGTTTTCAGAAACAGCAGTAGGTAATATTTTTTTAAATAAATCGGAGTAAGCCTGATTTATAACCTCTTTCTGATCGGGATTGTACCGCAATTGCCACCCCCAATTATTCCAAGCTTCGTCAATTTCATTATTGCCACACCACAACGCAATACACGGGTGATTTCGTAACCGAACAGTTTGTTCGTTCGCTTCTTCTTTAGCGTTAGCTAAAAAATCGGCATCGCCAGGATACATGCTGCACGCATACATAAAATCTTGCCAGATTAAAATGCCTTTTTCGTCGCAAAGGTCATAAAAATAATCGCTCTGGTAAATTCCACCACCCCAAACGCGTAGCATATTCATTTCTGCATCGCGCGCGGCATTTATAATTTGTTGCGTTCGCGCACTATCCACCCGCTCCGTAAAAAAATCCAAAGGAATTAAATTTGCACCTTTTGCAAAAACAGGTATGCCATTAAGTTTAAAATAAAAAGTTTCACCTTTAGCGTCTTTATCGCGCACTAAACTGAGTGAGCGCAATCCAATACGCATTTTTTTTTCTAAATTAATGCCACTATCGTTCAGAACTTGTGCAGAAATATCATATAGAAAAGGCTCACCTAAATTGTGCGACCACCAAAGTTTAGGTTTATTCACTGTGAATTCGCGCGAAATCGTGTTCAATCCTACTTTGAGTTGTATCGGTAATGTGACGCTTTGATCTGCAAAATTAAAAGTAACGTTTACTTTTTTAGCTACTGCAGCATCTACCGTTAAAATGGCGTTCACCGTTGCCGATTGCGTATCTACTCTGATTTGCTTTACATTAAAATCCGTGATTTGTGCATCACTCCAAAGTTTCATCGAAACGTCGCTAATAGCCGGCGTTATAAACGCTGGTCCCCAATCCCAACCATACTGATAACCCGCTTTGCGCGTAAACATTCGCGTATTTTCAGGTATAGATGGAAACTCCACAGCCGATTCTGATTTTAAAAAATATTCTTTCGAGATCGGCGACGCAAAATTAACGCGTAGCACATTATCAGTTGCTCGCAAAAGTGTAGCAACATCTGCTTGCCACGTTCGGAACATATTGTTTCCTTTTGCAATCAGCAGATCGTTCAAATACACATCGGCGTAAGTATCAAGTCCTTTCAAAGTTATAACTACGTGCCGCGCATTGAGTGCACCGTTTGGCGCATCGAAATGTTTTTCAAAAACCCACTCTTTCGTATCAAGCCAATGTAGTTTTTTTTCATTGATTCCAAAAAAGGGATCTTCAATGACTTTTTTCTCGAAAAGTACGTTCAACGCACTGTTCGGTAAGTTGCATGTATAACCATCGGCATCAATATTTCCACCCATTTCATCGCCGTTAGACGGAATCATTATAGATGAAGGCTTAACGTTCCAACCTTCGTTTAGCGGCAGAACGACGTATTTTTGACTCATCACTGGCGTTATAAACAGTTTGAGAAGGAGTGATATAGCAAGAATGTAAAATCGCATAGTAATTTTGTTGGCTTGATGCAAATATAATTCTGAAAGGTACTGAAATTTAAAGAATTAGGAAAAAAGTTTAAGGTTATTTTTTTAAAGGATAAACAAAACGCAATTTGCACTTTGAATGGGCTGAAATTCTTTGAGTAGTGTGTTTAACATTTTTTTCTTTTGACATTCATTAGACGTGTTTTTAACATCATTACAGTTTTTCAAACCTATTAAGTTTGAATTGAATTTAAAGGAATTACGTTTATGATTCAGTTAAGTGAAAAACAAATTTTTATTTTTTCGAGAAAAAATAATTTTTATCGCAACGAGTTTTAAATTTGACACTGTTAAACATTCTTTTTTGAGAAAACATAAATTCGCAACGCATGCCCGAATCAAACGAACAAATAAGTATTGAAAGAACGATGCCTGCCGAACTCGGCACATTCATGAATCAACGTCAGTATGAAATTATTTTAGATTATTCTTTAGCGTATCTCGCTCGCGATGGTAAAGTCAAGTCTGTTTCAGATGGGATTATTTTTGTTGAAAGTCCATTCAATCCAGATTTGATAGCTGAATGTCAATTATTCAATTTAGCCCGCCGTTGCAAGGATGTACCCGAAGCGACTTGGAAATCCGTCGTTACGAGTCATTTCGATCGCTTGCAGATTAATCCGAGTAAAGCAAAATATACTTTTAAAGATTTGACGTATGCACGCCAACTTATCAAATTTATTATTCGTCCAGAGGCTGCAGCCAAACAAGTGGAAGGATTAATTTGTAGAAGCGATATACCAACTACGTCAACCTATTTGGTTTTAGATGATGATAAGGCGTTGCGATATATTAGAAAAGAGGAAATTTACGAGTGGGAAAAAACGGAAGAAGAGTTATTTAAAATCGCTTTTGCAAACATTGCGCGCGAAAAAATTAACGTTGCTAAAATGCCAATTCCTGGCGGATTTGAGTTTTATACTATTCATAACGAAAATTATTCGACTTCTTTTCTGCTCGATTTAGAAAGTCACGCAAAAAAAGCGATTGGGAAGTATGGTTCTGTTGTTGCCATTCCCACAAAAAGTATGGCTTTGGTTTTTCCCATTAATTTAAATTCCCCTATGGTTTTTATTCACACGATGGATAAATTTGTGCAGCAAGTTCATCACGAAAACGACGTGCCGATAAGCGATAAATATTTTTGGTATTACGAAGGAAAATTTGAAATTTTTCCTCAAAAAAGTGAAAATGGAAAAAAAATGATTGCAGTTCCCGTAAATCTGAAAAAATTATTCGCACAATACCTAAATTAAACAATTTGCAAATGCGTACGGTGGTATATTTGCGCCGTAAATTTTCATAAAAATATAAAACAATGGAAGTATTAGAAAAAAAATTGCCCTACAAAGTTAAAGACATAGCACTTGCAACTTGGGGAAGAAGAGAAATACAATTGGCAGAAGCTGAAATGCCTGGTTTGATGGCATTGCGCGAAGAGTTCGGCGCATCAAAACCTTTAGCAGGTGCGCGCGTTGCAGGTTGTTTGCACATGACGATTCAAACAGCTGTGCTGATTGAAACATTAGTTGAACTGGGTGCAGAAGTAACTTGGTCGAGTTGCAATATATTTTCTACGCAAGATCACGCAGCGTCTGCGATTGCAGCAGCAGGTATTCCCGTTTTTGCTTGGAAAGGTATGAACGAAGAAGAATACGAATGGTGCGTGGAGCAAACATTGTTTGCTTTTAAAGACGGCAAACCTTTAAACATGATTTTAGATGACGGTGGTGATTTAACCAATATTGTTTTAGATCGTTATCCAGAATTGGTTGCCGACATTCGCGGTATTAGCGAAGAAACTACAACAGGTGTACACCGTTTATATGAGCGTGAGAAAAAAGGTACTTTAGCGGTTCCAGCAATCAACGTGAACGATTCGGTTACAAAATCAAAATTCGACAATAAATACGGTTGTAAAGAATCGCTCGTTGACGCTATTCGTCGCGCAACGGATATTATGATGGCTGGTAAAGTGGCAGTTGTTGCAGGTTACGGTGACGTTGGAAAAGGTTCAGCAGCATCGCTCTCTGGTGCAGGTTGTCGCGTAATTGTTTCTGAAGTTGATCCGATTTGCGCGCTTCAAGCGGCGATGGATGGTTATGAAGTTAAAAAATTAGAAAATTCTATTCCACGCGCTAACATTATTGTAACAGCAACGGGTAATTGTAATATTATCGGCGAAAAACATTTCCGTTTGATGCGCGATAAATCAATTATTTGTAACATCGGTCACTTCGATAATGAAATTGATATGGCTTGGTTGAACAAAACGTTTGGTAGCACTAAAATAAATATAAAACCACAAGTTGATTTATACAACGTAGAAGGAAAAGATATTGTAGTTTTAGCGGAAGGTCGTTTGGTGAATTTAGGTTGCGGAACTGGTCACCCATCGTTTGTAATGTCGGCTTCGTTTACAAACCAAGTCATGGCGCAAATGGAACTTTGGATGCACTCTAAAAATTACAAAAACAAGGTGTATGTTTTACCTAAACACCTCGACGAAAAAGTAGCGCGTTTACACCTCGCTAAAATTGACGTAGAGTTGGAAGAACTCACGCACGAACAAGCAGATTATATTGGTGTGAAAACCAAAGGTCCGTTCAAGAATGATAATTACCGTTATTAAATATTTTTTGATTGATGTTGGTTGATAGAATTTTTTGAATCGCAATTCAGTTTTTTCAATCAACCAACAACTTTCATCAACCACTAAATTAGTTGTAACTTTACACCATGAATAACGACTATTTTAGTTTACTCCGCACCGCTTGGCATTATGCACGTTCAGAAAAACGAACGTACATCATCGTGTATATTCTTTTTGCATTAGCCAACGTATCGCAATCTATCTACCCGATTATTTTTGGAAATTTCGTTAATCAAGTGCAATCTGATTCGACTAAAATTTGGAAGAGCCTATTGATTTACATCGGAATCTATCTTTTTTTAAAATTATTTGAATGGGTTTTTCATGGTCCTGCGCGCATTCTTGAACGAACACTCGCTTTTAATTTAAGCCAAAACTTTTTACAAGAAAAATACCATCAAGTTTTACACCTTCCTGCTGCGTGGCATACCGACAATCACAGTGGCGCTACTATAAACAGAATTAGAAAAAGCTACGAAGCGCTTAAAGATTTTTTTGAAAATGGTTTTATGTATTTCGCAACCTTCGCCAAATTTTTTATTGCGTTGTTTGCGATGGTTTATTTTTCGCCGCTCTTTGGTGGCATCGGTTTGTTGCTTGGTCTGTTAACCATTCGTGTTTTATTTTGGTTCGATGTGCCTTACATAAAAACTCTTGACGATGTGAATGAAGCAGAGCATGAAGTCAGCGCAACCCTTTTTGATTCTATCGCAAACATCCGAACCGTTATAACGCTGCGTTTAGAGCAGAGTATGGAAAGTGCGCTGTACCAAAAAGTGCGCGCTATTTTTCCATCGTACAAAAAAAATATGTACATAAACGAGTGGAAATGGTTTGCTGCCGATATTTTAGTTGCTTCCATCTATGCCATCGTTGCGCTCGGCTATGTTTATCAGAATTATAATTCAGGAAAACCCGTAGAAGTCGGCAGTTTGATAGTGCTATTAGGTTTTGTCAATCAATTTACGAGCGTTTTTCACGATGTCGCTTGGCAATATACAAATATCATTCAGTTCAACACTAACGTAAACGCATCTAAGGACATTACAGAATCGTACAACGCCCTCAACAAGACCACTACGTCGAGCGAATTACCCAAAAATTGGAAAAATATTGACATAAAGAACCTTAGTTTTTCATATCACACCGAATATAACAACGAACGCAAGGCGCAGAGCTTGCACAACATTAATTTGAATTTAAAACGAGGTGCGCGCATTGCCATTATCGGCGAAAGTGGCGGTGGAAAAAGTACGGTGCTTTCCTTATTGCGCGGATTATATGTGCCCGAAGATTCGACAGAACTTTATGTTGACTCGCACATCACAAATTGGAATATACTCGGTAACACTGTAACTCTTTTCCCGCAAGAGCCAGAAATTTTTGACAACACTATTGAACATAATTTAACGCTTGGACTGCCCTACGATGAAAAAACGGTTGATGCTGCTTGCAACATTGCTAACGTTACTGAAATTATTGCACAATTACCAAACGGAAAAGCCTCTCACATTCAAGAAAAAGGTGTCAATCTTTCGGGTGGACAAAAACAACGATTGGCATTAGCGCGCGGTATTTTAGCAGCACAAGAAAGCACCATCGTTCTGCTCGACGAACCAACCAGCAGCGTAGATGCAAAAACAGAATACGCCATCTATAAAAATCTCCTCGCTGCTTTTAAAGATAAAACTGTTATCTCAACACTTCACCGATTGCATCTGCTCGTCTTTTTCGATTATGTTTATATCATGAAGCAAGGCAGAGTAATTGACGAAGGGACGTTTTTAGATTTAAAAGAAAAAAGCCCAACATTTAAAGAACTCTGGAAACACCAAGAAATTGTTATGCAGGCTGAAGAATAATTTATATTTGAGTTATTGTAAATCTGGATTTCTGAGACCTGCTCCTTTGTTTTTCAGCCAATAGCTCGAAACGTTTAAACTAAAATAAAAACCGCCTAAATTAGCAGTGCTGTATCTGCCAGATGCGTCAGTAATTCTGAAAGTTTCGTTTTCACCAAAACCTTGAATGAGGCTAATTCTGTAACCTGCTGATAAGCCGATAAGTGTTTGCTCGCGCTTAGTTTTGAAAAAATTAGTTTCAAACGTTAGCCCCAAATCTAAATTAGTAGCAATATTGCTTAAAGAAGTTGTCGTGATATTGCTATTTAAAAAATTATTGAATGTTGCGGCACTGTAATTTTTATTTGTTGTTAGAACTAAATCGCGATAAACAAACGAGAGTCTGTAATGCGGAAGGAGTATCATATTGGATTTTTTGTGCAAAAAATTATAACCCAACATTAAGTTTAACCCCACATCACTGAGCGAAGTTCTGTTGCCAACACTATTGTTTGCTGCGTAGGTATAACGCATCCATTCAAAACCATAACCCGTTGTTATTCCCGAGTTCCTTTTTTGTACTCTACCCCCAACACAGACGCGGAGTG
>JAYVVO010000658.1:0-7020 GCA_043786955.1 Saprospiraceae bacterium | reverse complement strand
ACAACACAAACTTAGACAATCAATTTTTCAATCGGGACAACCAAAATACCTTCTGCCCCCGCTGCCTTAACATCAGCAATAACATCCCAAAATTTATCTTCGCTCAACACGGTGTGCATAGCTGACCAACCTTTGAGTGCTAAGGGTACAATTGTTGGGCTTTTCATGCCCGGCAAAATGGCAGCAATTTTTTCTATCGCTTCGTTCGGCACATTCATGACGATGTACTTACTTTTTTTCGCCAGCATTGCCGACTCTAACCTAAACACAATTTTATTCAGTAAAGTTTGCGACGCGGCACTCAAATTTCTGTGTGCAATCAACACAGCTTCCGAAGTAATAACGGTTTCAACTTCTTTCAAACCATTGCTTAAAAGTGTACTGCCCGAACTGACAATATCAAAAATCGCATCCGCTAAACCAATATTGGGTGCAATTTCAACCGAACCGCTGATAAAATGCACTTCTGCTTTTACGCCGTGCTGAGTGAGGTAGTTTTCTAAAATTTTAGGATAAGACGTTGCAATTTTTTTTCCTTCAAAATATTGAACACCTGTGTAATTTACGCCTCTCGGAATAGCTAAACATATTCTGCAACGACCAAAACCTAACTTTTTAATATAATTAACTTTTGCGCCACTTTCAATGATCATGTTCTCACCCACAATGCCGAGTTCAATCGTACCATCCGATACATACATTGGTATATCGTCGTCGCGTAGGTACAATATATCAATCGGAAAATTCGCCGCCGAAGCTACGAGTGCCGCCGTTTTTCCATTTTTTATATCTATGCCACAGTCGGCTAAAATTTCAATAGAACGGTCACTCAATCTACCAGACTTTTGAATTGCAATGCGCACCCGGTCTTCCATAATCTATTTTTTAAAAAGAAAGGGCACAAATTTGTGCCCCTGAAAACGCGCTAAGGCGTAAATTTCTTTTCGATAAAAGTTTAATCTAAATTTTGTGGTCGAGGGCGGAATTGAACCGTCGACACAAGGATTTTCAGTCCTTTGCTCTACCAACTGAGCTACTCGACCTTAAAAGTAAAATCGCATTTCTGCGGTTGCACCTACTTTTCGCAAAAGCGATGCAAAAGTAATAACTATTTGCAAGTTTCCAAAAGTGATTTCAAAAAAAGTAATTTAATTTAGGGCATTAGATAAAATAGTTTTTCCTAATGGTCTTTACTTTAGATAAATATACGTTTTAAGCACAAATTATTTATTACATTTTAACTTTTTAACTCCTCAATTTATTTGCTTCCCATTCTGCGATTTGTTTTTTAGTCGCCAATTCTCTCTAACTGACTTCTAAAATTTCAGTCAACAATTTTTTGTTGTAATTGTGTACCCACATACAAATGGATGGATAATTTTTATAGTGGTCGGGTAAATGAAAAATTTCTGGGTGCGAATCCAAATATTTATCGCGTAATTCAAAAGAAAGTCGGATGGGAATAAACGCGCCCTCGTCGTGCAAGCGACACATAAATTTACAATTCACTTTTATAGAGGGTGTGTTATTGTTAGAGACGCTTTCTTCAGCACCGAGAAAAGTTAGTGCAATATTTTTTATCGGTTCAAAGTAAGAGTAGTTGAAGTTGGAGATTTCAGGTTTCATTTAAAAAATGAAGTTTGAATAATTCTGGAAAATTATTTTATTATAATTGTCGCTTCAACGTTAAGCCTTACTTTATATTTTCTAAAGAACCTTATCATAATCTCATTTTCGATGACATGAAAATCGGGATGTTTTTTGTTTACAACAAATGCGCGTTTATGTTTAGAATTTTCTAAGCCGTGATTTAAAATAAAAAGTTCAATTGTTTTTTCAAGTTGCTCTCTTCCATCTTTTATCCATTCACCCCTTTGATTTTTAAGCTCTATAAAATCAATACTCTCGCCATAAGTCAAAATCGCATCACACGATTTTTCTTTGTCACCATTTTCTCTCAAAATAATAACACATTTATCAACCGCACGAAATTTGATTTTGGTTTTATTTTCGTTTAAGACTGTGCAAATCCAATACGCTTTGTTTGTAAAATCAAGATATGCCATTTCTTCGTTAACCCCATCTCGCAAACCAAATTCAGTTTCCGAAGTTTTAGTGAGGCACTTTGAATCAAAAAAATCTACACTCATATTGATTCCTCGAGTTCTAAGAGTGCATCGAAAATGTGATTACCATCGGCAAGCATTTCATTTAAATAGTTTTTATCGGAAGGAATACCTTCAAAAGTTGGAAGTTTTTTGATAGAGCCATTTCTTTCATCAAATTGATATATAGCAACGTCTTTAGCATCTACTACTGATTTTAAAGGCACAATTGCGTTCAATTTTTTAATATCCTCATCGTGATGCGTATCTGATTCATCTATTTTATTTTTCAAATAAGCACCTTGAATAGCTGTACTCAAATAATTAATGATATATGGACTATGTGTAGTAAGAATTAATTTATTAGCTTCTGTACTATTGTTAAATTCTAATAAACTGTTTAAAATTTGACGTTGCGAACTTGGAAATAAATTTTGTTCGGGTTCTTCGACGATGTTTATAAAAGCAGAATATTTAAATTTTGATGAAAGGGTCTCTAATGCAGCTTGTTTTACTACTTCAGATAAATTTTTATTTGTAAGAATCATTTCAATTTCATCTCTTAACTCTTTTTGTTCTTTAAGACTTATCGCAACAGAAGTTAAACTGTTTTCTGTTCCTATCATCTTTGACAAATGGCGTGAAACTAAAAACAAAGGCACGTATGATTGAAACCCACTTGATGCTTCTGTAAGATTAATTTCATAATCATTACCAATTAAAAAAGAATTACTTGTATTTGAATCATATTGAAATTTCACATCGCCAATTGGAAGAGTCAAGCCTTTTTCAATATTTTTTTTTGCTTTTTCATATTCATCTAAAAAAGTATAAAGGGGGCTTGGTAAGTTTTTTAAAGAATTGGGGTCTTTTACAATACTTAGAAAATTTCTTTCGGCGGGAACATACATTATTTTGGGAAGATCATAAATTTTACCAAGAATTTTATATATTTCAATAGGGCTAATAATTTTTCTATTTAACTCATTAAAAAATGTTGGAGAGAAAATACTATTTTCAAGAGAAATTCGCATTGCATCACCTTCATAGATAAAGCGTGTAAATTCATTAAAATAATTATGTATATTTTGATAGTGGCAAATTTCAAGGAATCTTGTTGGACTAGTTACACTTACTGAATATGAATTTCGTCTTACTAATTCTTTCTCAATCCATATTAAAGTTGAAATCAATTTAGCAATAGTACTTTTACCACTGCCTTGGTCACCAATAAAAACTGTCACCTTTTCAATATCTATCCAGCCGTCATTTTCGATGCAGCCTTCTTTAATGGGTCCGAAATTTTTTACTTTTATCCTACTCATCTTTTTTTGTTGTAGAATGTAAAATTAGTTGTTTATTTTTAATCTACAAATTTATTTCTTCTTCCCTTTCGTCGCAGTCTTATCTACACCATTCAATAAATTCTCTACGTTCTTTAAATTCGAGTTATTATTCGAGTTCAGTTCTATTCTTAAAAAACGCGCTGTGTGACTAATTTCATTCACCGCCACTTCTTCGGGCGTTCCTTGCGCAATTATTTGTCCGCCGCGCGTACCACCTTCGAGACCCATATCTAAAACGTGATCTGCTACTTTTATGATGTCGAGATTGTGCTCAATGATGACAACCGTATTGCCTTTATCAACCAATTTATTAATCACCTCGAGTAGTTGTCGAATATCTTGGAAGTGCAAACCTGTAGTTGGTTCATCCAAAATATACATCGTGTTGCCCGTGTCTTTGCGCGCTAACTCTTCAGCGAGTTTTACACGCTGCGCTTCGCCACCAGATAAAGTTGTTGCGCGTTGACCCAAAGTTATATAACCCAAACCAACATCCTGCAAAGTTTTTATGCGGCGTAAAATGTTGGGTACATTTTCAAAAAACACGACGGCTTCATCAACACTCATATTCAGCACATCGTTGATAGATTTACCTTTGTATAAAATTTCCAACGTTTCGCGATTGTAACGTCTGCCGTGACACGTTTCGCAATCCACTTCTACGTCGGGTAAGAAATTCATTTCTATCACACGTTTACCACCACCTTCACACGTTTCGCATCGTCCACCTTTAACGTTAAACGAAAATCGTCCTGCTTTATAACCGCGAATTTTAGCTTCGGGAACACTCGAAAAAATGGTGCGGATATCAGAGAAAACGCCAGTATAGGTTGCTGGATTTGATCGCGGTGTTCTTCCAATCGGGCTTTGATCTACTTCAATAACTTTATCGAGATGTTCGATGCCTTCAAACTTTTCGTATGGTAAAGGCTTTTTGACAGAATTGAAAAAGTATTGGCGCAAAATAGGATAGAGCGTTTCATTAATGAGCGAAGATTTACCCGAACCACTTACTCCAGAAACTACGATAAGGGTTCCGAGCGGTAACTCGACCGTAACATTTTTTAAATTATGCCCTGTTGAGTTAATCAGTTTTATAGATTTTCCGTTGCCTTTGCGCCGAATTTTTGGTGTTTCAATTTGCTGAATGTTCGCTAAATATTCTGCAGTCACCGTTTTATTTCCCATAAAAACGGCAGGCGTTCCTTGATTTGTGATCATGCCGCCGAGTTTACCTGCGCCTGGTCCCATATCAATCAAGTAATCAGACGCGAGCATAATATCTTTATCGTGTTCAACGACAATCACTGTGTTGCCAATATCGCGCAATCTTCTCAATGCTTCAATCAATCGCTCGTTATCGCGCTGATGCAAACCTATACTTGGCTCATCCAAAATATAAGTTATGCCTGTCAGTTGCGAACTAATTTGCGTTGCCAAACGAATGCGCTGCGATTCGCCACCCGACAGCGAACCTGCGGGACGATTCAAAACCAAATAATCGAGACCAACATTGTTCAGAAACTGAATGCGCATCCGAATTTCTTTCAAAATCCCTTTTGCAATCGCGGTTTGTCGTGGCGTGAGATATTGCTCAACGGTGTCGAACCACAAAGCCAATTCTTCCATATCCATATTAGCGAGTTCGCCAATATTTTTATCGTGCATTTTGTAGTACAGCGATTCTTTGCGCAATCTCAAACCGTTGCATTCAGGGCATTCAATAACAGTCATAAAGTTTTCAACCCAAGCAATAATTTTTTCGGATGTACTTTCTTCAAACCAACGCTTGAGCATTGTAAACAAACCCGTTGACGCTAAATCATAAATCAACATATCGCTTTGCGGAACGGAAGTTGGCAATTGCACCGATTTTTTATCGCCACCATTGTAAATGAGTTTTAATGCCGCTTCCGGAATATCTTTTATGGGCGTGGCGAACGAAAAATTATATTTCTTTGCAATCTGCCGCAACTGTCCAAAGAGCGAATTATCACGCGGTTCGCCAAACGGCACGATACCACCTTCGTTAATAGTTTTCGTATCATCGGGAACAACTTTTTGCGTATCTACTTCTGCCACATGACCTAAGCCTTTGCAGTGGAGGCAATAACCTTTCGGCGAATTAAACGAAAAAGTATTGGGCGACGGTTCTTCGTAACTCACGCCACTTTCAGTGTCCATTAAATTTTTAGAAAATGTGCGCAAGGCTTCAATCGGTGTAGTATCAGATTCGGAATCTACGTTCTTTAAAACTAAAACATTAATAATTCCGTTACCGACGCGCAACGCCGTTTTGAGCGATTCTGTCACGCGCTCAACTCTATCCGCGTTGACTAAAAAACGATCAATGGCGATATCAATATCGTGCGTTTTAAATCGGTCGAGTTGTTGATTCGGTACTAAATCAACGAGCACACCATCAATCAATGCTTTTGTATAACCTTGCTTGCGCGTGCTTTCCAACAGTTCGCGATAATGTCCTTTGCGCGAACGAATGAGCGGTGCGAGCAGCATAATTTTTTTGTCGGTGTAATCGGCAAAAATGCGTTCGCGGATTTGATCCTCCGAATATTTTACCATCGCGTTACCCGTCACATAACTGTAAGCAATGCCTGCGCGCGCATACAGCAAGCGCATAAAATCATAAATTTCGGTTATCGTCCCGACCGTTGAACGCGGATTACGCCCAACCGTTTTTTGCTCAATACTAATGACTGGACTTAATCCTGTGATTTGCTCAACATCTGGGCGTTCCATATTCCCAATAAACTGCCGCGCATACGCCGAAAAAGTTTCCATGTAGCGTCGCTGACCTTCTGCATAAATTGTATCGAAAGCCAAAGACGATTTGCCGCTGCCAGAAATTCCTGTCATCACAACCAATTGGTGACGCGGAATTTTTATGTCTATATTTTTGAGGTTGTGCACACGTGCGCCAATCACTTCTATAAATTCTTGTTCTACCATTTTAGAGGAGTCGGGTATAAGAAATTTGGACTCAGGAATTAGCGTGCAATTTAAGTTTTTTGATTAAAATCTAATCACTGACAACTATTTCTTGAAACCACGTTAGTACAATCCGCAAAATTAAATAAAGTTGCGCTGTGTTGTGCTGAAATCCTAAAAATAAATCAAAACCATTTTTAATTTTTACATTTCGTCGAAAAAAAGGAAGTAATTTTTTCAGGAAGATTACGTTTGTTCCTGAAAGTTTAAAACGAAAAATGTCGCGCATTAAAAAAACGCATCAAGTCTGAAAGCTGTCATAATTGCGACGCACCTTTTGTGGGCGAACATCAAAACTATTGCAGCAATTGCGGACAAGAAAACCACACGCACAAATTACCCGTCGGGCATTTTGTGATGGAGTTGATTGAATCGCTTACGCATTTCGATACCAAATTTTTTCAAACTTTCATGGATTTGGTTTGGCGACCAGGTTTAGTTGTCAAAAATTATAACGTCGATAAACGCGACCGCTATTTTCCACCGGTTAGAATTTATTTTTTTACGGGTGCAATTTTTTTTATCATTTTAAATTTTGCTTTTCAAAACAGCTTAGAAAA
>JAYVVO010000657.1:0-2446 GCA_043786955.1 Saprospiraceae bacterium | reverse complement strand
AACTATATGCGCGCCAAAATGAAACCGATTTAGCAATCGAAACTTACGAAACTGGTATGCGGGTTTCTAAAACTGCCAACGATACACACGCGTTTAATGAATTGCGCGGCGCGCTCGATGAGATAATTTAATAAACAAATAATTTTTCCAAGTTGATTTGTAAGCCCTCGAAGATGGAAGAATCCAAAATATCTTCGTTCGAATAAATTTTTGTGGTTTCGTATAAATTGTTTTCCGAAAGTACGAATTTTAAGGCTGATTCGTGTTCTGGGTCAAATATCCAGTATTCTCGAACGCCGTTTTCTTCGTACAAATCTTTTTTAATTTTCATTTCTTTTTTAGAATTACCCAGCAAAAGGATTTCAATAATTACATCTGGTGAACCTAAACAACCTGCATCATCCAATTTACTTTCATCGCAAACAACACAAATATCAGGTTGAATGACAGTAAAAATATCTTTATTGGCTTTAATTGATTTATTTTTATCGAATAGTCGCACGTCAAACGGTGCCGCGTAAACATCGCACAAATGTTTTTCAAAAAAAATATAGAGATTACCATGTAAAAAAGAAGAAATTTTTTGATGCCGCCGACTCAGCGCTGCCATCGGTAAAATCTTTCCCTTTATAATTTCTAAAGTTTGCTCGAAACGCCACGTTAAATAATCGGCATACGAATAAGTACCGTTTAAATCCAACTCGGAAAAATTATCTACGCGTTTCTCACCTCAATTTTTAAAACAAAATTAAAACGCTTTCCTGAATATTACAAAGTCACTTTTCTAAAAGTTTATCCTTTATTAAACAACCAACCAAAAAATCCGCGTTTCTTTTTTTTATTTTTTAAAGAATCGTTTGGATCAATTGTAGGGATCGTTGGTTTTTTTACTTGTGGTTTATTCAATGCAACAACTTCATCGGCGGGTGCTTCTCTGTTCTGGCAATCAACAACAGTAACAGCATATAAATAACTTTCTCCATCGTTCGCAGTTTTATCAATGTATTGCAATTGCTTTGTATCGTATGGAACGATTGCGATGATATTTTTACTGTTCGTAAAATCAACTGCACCGACTTTAAACCGATACACTAAGTATTGAAATGGTAAGCGACGTTTGGTTCTGATACTCGGTTTCCAACGCAAAAGCGCGTAATTATTTGTGTACGATAGTTCTCGAATTTCAGGCGGCTCGCACATCAGCAGCGAAGTATCTTTAACAACTTGAGGCGGAATAGCAATTTGATTAAAATAATTATACCGTAACGAATCGGAAACACCCAGCGGATTGAGCAACAGCGTTTTGGCACTAAAAAAAACAGAACCTTTAACGTTTGGAATACTCCGCGCAAATTTAATTTGTCTTGGTATCTCATTCGGATCTTTCCAAGCAGGTTCTTTAGAAAGTGTTTGACCCACGCGATAGGCACCGTGACCGACATACACAGGTTTACCGAAACTATTATCTGCCCACCAATTCACAATGTTTGAGTAATCGGCTATTGAAAAACCCATTTGCCAATACGCTTGTGGAACGACATAATCTATCCATCCTTCTTGCAACCATTTCCTGACATCGGAATATAAATCGTCGTAGCACGTTTGTCCCGCTTGTGTTTTAGAACCGAGGGGATCTTTGCTCGCATTGCGCCACACACCGAAAGGTGAAATGCCGAACTGTACGCGCGGTTTTAAATCTTTAATTGTTTTAGAAAGTTGCCACATTAAAATATCCACATTGTGTCTGCGCCAATCATCCTGATTCGTAAATCCTTGCGGAATGCCTAATTTTGAATACGTCTCATAATCATTGAAACTTTCGTTACCTTCTTTATAGGGATAAAAATAATCATCGAAATGAATACCGTCAATGTCGTAATTAGTGACGAGTTCGCCAATCACATCATTCAAATGCGATTGCACTTCGGGTAAACCTGGATTTAAAATATAGCGTTTGTTATAAAAAATGCACCACTCAGGATGTTTATTGATAACATGGCTCGGCGAAAATTTTGATTTATTTGGATTGTCCATCGAAACGCGATACGGATTCAACCATGCGTGAAATTCAAATCCCATTTCATGCGCCGATTGCACCATGTAACTCAAAGGATCAAAATTATTGGCGGGTGCTACTCCAGATTGACCAGTTAAATACATTGACCAAGGTTCAATTTTTGATCGGTAAAACGCATCTGAGGTTGGTCGCACTTGAACAAACAATGCATTAATACCAATCGCTTTTAGTTTTGTGAGCATGTCGAACCACTCACGCGCTAAAGATTGATCATCCACACTCGGAGTACGCGGATAGTCAATATTTAAAACGCTCGCAATCCATACACCGCGCAATTCGCGCTTCGGCGGATTTTGTTTCGCATTACTTTGCGCATTGAGTTGCTCTACTACAAAAAATAAAGGCGACAAAATTAATAAAGTAAAAAGT
>JAYVVO010000656.1:0-7059 GCA_043786955.1 Saprospiraceae bacterium | reverse complement strand
TTAAAACTTGTCCTCTTTTGCATTTTGCTTTCCAGTATTGGTTGGGCGCAAAATAAAATTTCAGGAAAAATTACAGACGAAACTAACGGTGAACCGCTCATTGGAGCGAGTGTTGTGGCAAAAGGCACAACAGTAGGCACGGTTACAGACGTTGATGGTAATTTTTCTTTCGATGCACCTGCCAATGTGACGGCTCTCACAGTTTCTTATGTCGGTTATGCCCCTCAAGAAATTGCTGTAACGCCAGGTCAAACTGCTTTCACAATTTCCATGATAGCAAGTAACACGCTCAATGACGTTGTTGTTGTCGGTTATGGTACACAGACTAAAACACGTATTGTTGGATCGGTCTCTACTATCTCTAGTCGAGCATTAGATCAAATTCCTTTTGGTTCTTTGGATAACATGCTCCAAGGTCAAGCAACAGGTGTGCAAGTAACTGGTCAAAGTGGGCGTCCAGGTGCTCCAGCTTTTATCAGAATCAGAGGGGTTGGTTCAATTTCAGCAGGTAGAGATCCGCTCTATGTTGTTGATGGAGTTGCGCTCAGCTCAGATTTTTACAGCTTAATTAATTCGAATGACGTCGAAAGTATTTCGGTTTTAAAAGACGCTGCTTCAGCATCTATTTATGGTTCGAGAGCTGCTAATGGTGTTATTTTAGTTACTACTAAAAAAGGTACGCAAGGAAAAAAGGAACCACAAGTTTCTTTGAGATTTCAGAAAGGGGTCAAAACTAAAACCCCTCTCAATTATAGTTTAATGAACCAACAGGAAAAGTTGCAATACGAATCAGATTTAGGATTTGTAAATCAACCTATTACCGATTCTGTTACAAAATACTATCCTGGTCAAAAATTTGCCAACTTAACAGATGCTCAACGCCAAGGTGTTTGGAATTCGCTATCAAATACTGATTGGGATAAAACTCTATTTAGAAATGCTAATTTCACTTCTTATGAGTTTGATCTAAACGGTGGTGATAAAACATTTAATTATTACTTTTCTCTTCAGAATTATGACGAAGAGGGCACTAGTATTGGATCTTCTTACAATAGAAAAGGTGGAAGAATTAACTTAGAATATAAGCCAACTGATTGGTTTAAAATGGGAAGTATAAACTCAATTTCTGTTCAAAGTAATAGCTTAATTAGGGATAGAAATAATGTCCAAGGCACAGTTAGAGCTTTAAACACTTATAATAGTTATGAACCAGAAAAACTTTCTGATGGTTCTTATAACTATACGCACCAAGGTTTCAGTGTTACAGAAGCTGTAAAAAATAATCCTGAAACGGATTATACAATTGGTGGTGTTAGTTCATTATTTGCTGAACTAACGCCCGTTAAGAATCTCATTTTGCGCTCTTCTATTGGTTTAAATTTAAGAGATTATTCTAGAGAATCCTACATACAACCTGGTTCTATATTAGATTCGTATGTGGGAGATCCAAATGCGCCAGGTATTAAAACAGATAATGGTGCAAGAGAATATAATTATGTTTTTACTAACACTGCTCAATACATTTACGATATCAATAAAGAAAATCGGTTAGTTGGTTTGGCGGGTATAGAATTCACGGATGACTTTACAAAAAGTTACAGTTTATCCTCAAAAGGTTATCCGACTTCAGCAGTTAGTACACAAGATAACGGTGCAACGGCTACAGCTGCAAGTACCTCGAAAACAGAATGGTCGCTTTATTCAGTTTTTGGTCGTTTGAGTTACAGTTTTTCTGATAGATTCGCTCTTGAAGGTTCAATTCGTCAGGATGGTTCTTCACGTTTTGGTGTTGAGCAACGATACGGAACTTTTGGTTCAGTAGGTGCAGGGTGGAATTTGGTGAGCGAGCCTTTTTTAAAGAATGCCTTTAAGTTTGCTGATGTTTTTAAACTACGCGGTTCAGTAGGTACGGCTGGAAATTTTAATATTGGTAATTACTCCTCACTAGGTTTATATTCACTTAATGCAAGCTATGGCGGTTTACCAGCAGAGATACCTTCTCAATTAGCAAATCCATCTTTAACTTGGGAGAAAAATAATAACTGGGGTGTTGGTTTAGAAGTTGAAGCTTTTAACTCGCGCATTAGAGGAAGCCTTGAGTATTATTACAGGAAAACTTCTGACTTGATATTTAATCAACCCGTTTCCCAAACTACTGGTTTTACAACAACCTTAAAGAACATAGGTGAAATGGAAAACAAAGGAGTTGAGACCAAAGTTGATGTTGATATCATAAGAAATAGATCTGAAGATTTTAAATGGACTGTAACAGTTTCTTATTCAAATAATAATAACAAAATTACTAAATTATATGGCGGGAAAGATGTTACTGCAGCAGGTGGCTATACAAAATACTCAGAAGGTTATCCAGTTGATAATTTCTTTTTATCGCGTTGGGCAGGTGTTGATCCCGCAACTGGTAGTGCGCAATGGTATGATAAGGAAGGAAAAATTGTGCAATCATACAGTGCTGCAAACGCAGTAATTCTTCCTGGTAAATCACCTGATCCGACGTTTTTTGGAAATTTTGGAACGTCTCTCAGTTACAAAGGATTAGAGTTATCAGGTAATTTTTATTACTCAGGTGGTAACTATGTTTACAATCTTCAGTACAGAACACTTTTCTCAGACGGGAATAACGGACGTTCAGCTCAAACAGAAGACGCGCTTAACTATTGGAAAAATCCAGGTGATGTTGGTGTTAGCCCAAAGCCAAAGCTCAGTGGCGGACAAACGGGTTGGGATAGTGATCGTTTCTTGCAAAAAGGAGATTATATACGTTTAAGAAATGTCACACTCAGCTATTCACTTCCGACCTCATTGATAAAACCTTTAAAAATGAGTAGAGTTCGAATATATGCACAAGGGCAAAATCTTGCTACATGGACGAGCTATAAAGGCGATCCAGAAGTTGGATATGGTAGTGCAGAAAATGGAACAGCTGGTCAAAGAGGTGGTTTATATTCTTTATTTAGCTATCCACAGTCGCGTACAATTTCTGGCGGTATAGATGTTACATTTTAATTAAAATTTCTAGTTATCTGTTTCTAAGATTCAACTAATCAGATAATTTATTTCTTTTTGTAAAAAAATTTATTTATCAATTAATTTTATAAATTTAATGAAAAAATATTTAAAACTATTGATTTTAGGGCTGTCGGTTTTAACAACCGTTAGTTGCGATAAACAATTAAGTTTATTCCCATATAATGCTTTGGATAATTCACAAGCATTTCAAACACCAACAGATTTTGATAACGCTGCAAAAGGTGCTTATCAAGCTATGGTGCAATCAACGAGTTATTTCGGTGGAGATTGGATTTTAACTCCAGATATCCTTTCTGATAATTTATTAACATGTAGTGCTGGTCGTGGTACAGGTTTAACCTTTCACAATTGGATTTATAATGCCAATGCTACAACTAATATTTATGCTGATGGGTATGCTGCTATTCGTCGGGCAAATGCTATTATTGAAAATGTTAAAAACTTATCATCAGGTGCTGTTGCAGATAATGCGCGTGCTGAAGCTTTGGCGATACGTGCTATGGTGCATCTAGATATAGTAAAATACTTTGGTAAGGCATATACACAAGCTGCTGATGCTGACTTAGGTGTCCCCTATGTTATTCAAACTGCCGATGCTTCTCCTTCAAGAGAATCAGTTAAATCCAACTATGATAAAATTGTAGCTGATTTAATTGATGCTGAGAAGACAATTAATGCATCAAACGGTATCGGACGTTTAAATAAAGCTGCTGTTCAAGGATTATTAGCACGTGTTTATCTTTTTAGAGGTGAATGGCAAAACTGTGTTGACGCTGCAACACGTTGCTTAACTAGTAGCCCGAGCGTAGGCTCAATTGCTAATTTTCCAGCTATTTGGAAAGATGTTTCTAATGATGGAGTTCTTTTTAAACTAAATATCATAGATAAGGACGGTGTGCAAGTAGGTGTAAATTATAGCCAAACGAGTAGTGCAGGTACGCGCCCAGAATTTGTTGTTGATTTTGATTTCTATGGAAAATACCAAGCTACTGATATTCGAAAAACTGCGTACTTTGTTACAAACTCTTTTTCGGCAGTTAAATACAATAATATTTTTAAACATTTTGGACGTGCCTCAGGTAACGCAAATGTTGTTGATGTAAAAGCTTTGAGAACTTCTGAAATTTTAATCAGTCGAGCTGAAGCTTATGCTAGATTGAATAAAAATACAGAAGCGTTAGTTGATTTGAATACATTACGTCAATCGCGCTATTCAAATTTTGTAGTAGGTATAGAAACAGGTGCGGATCTTTTAACTGCTATTCTTTTTGAGAGAAGGTTGGAGTTAGCATTTGAAGGTCACCGTTTTTTTGATCTTAAAAGATTGGGTTTAGGCGTTACGCGCTCATCTTTCGGAGATAAATCTGACGGAACAGGCATAAATAATGTAACAAAAACATTACCTGCTGGCGATATTCATTTCCAATTACCATTACCACAGTCTGAAATTAACGCCAATCCAAACATTGTGCAGAATCCAGGGTACTAAAATTAATATTATTTATTTGAAAAATAAATAGCCATACGAAACCGTATGGCTATTTTATTTTTGGTTAAACCCATTTACTTAATTTTATAACCGCGTTGTGCATACCACAAAAAATAGCCGTAACACGCTAAAAGCGTCAATAAAAAACCGAGCCTAAAATCGGTTTGCCTGCCTTTCCGTTAGGTTCGCCGTCATCATTTGTACAAAAATTTTCACCTTCCATACCCATTCGCCAAGCGCAACAAAAATGCCGCGCTTTGGCGTGTACTTTTTTTAAAAGGTCTAATTTTATCTGAAAATCGTTTTCATCACTTATATTAAAACCGTTAGCCAAAAACTTTGAACCTTTTTCTTTATATTCGCCAAAGCAATTTTCTGAAAGAGTAAAATAGGTGTCGCGCAAACATAAAAGCGTCTAAATATTGCGTTGGTAGAAAAATTGCTTGAATTTATCGTAAAAATTTGTTCTCATACCGTGTAACGGACTAAAATTGTATTGTAAAGTTTATGAGTGATTTATTAAAAAAGATAAAAGGTATTTTTGTGGAAGATACAGGCGCTAATGATTCGCCAAAAGTAAATTCTGAGAATTTAAAAAAAGATGCAATGACACAAGCAACATCAACGTCAGCGGCAAATGCAGTTTCAGCAAATACATCGTTCCGAGCAGCGATGCCGATTGATATAAACAGTAGTGAAAAACCGGATGAAAAGTTTTTCGATATTTTGTTTCGCGCGTTAGAGCAATCGAATTTGCCAGGCTATGATTATTTTGAGTTTAAACAAACGCTCAAACAACTCGCAACTTTAAATATGGATGAAGCGACGCGATATAAATCGGCGTATGCGATGGCGCAAACAATGGGTGCAACAAACTCTCTTTTGGTAAATACGGCTTTGCAATATATTCAAATTTTGCAAAACGAAAGAAGCAAGTTTAGTTCCTCGGCAGATAACCAGCGCAAACAACAAATTGATACGCGCAAAGCGCAAACTGTTGACATTGATAAAAGTATTCAGGATAAGCAAAACATGATTGAATCTCTCAATAAAGATATTGCTGCAATAAAACAAAAACGCAACGACATAAACGCTGAGTTAGAACTCACAGAAAAAAAATGGTCGCAAACCACTGCTGATTTTGAGCGCGCCTTTAGTTTTGTGACCTCAGAAATTGAAACAGATATTACCAAAATTAAAAATTATATTTCTTAACTTTTAAAATCAAAAACAATGTTAAACAACATTTTAGGCAGTATAGTTAGTATTTTACGCGGCAAAAATGGTGGGATATTTCTCATCATAGGCGTAGTCGTTTTAATCATGTTTATTAATAAAATTTTTGCACCATTGATTTGGTTAATTATTATTGGCGGTGTTTTGGTTTGGATTTTTAACAATTTTGAAAAAAAATCTTAAATAATTACTTATGAATTTCTTCGATGTCATTGTCATTTTAGGTTTTACAGCACTACTCTTTGTGGTGTCTGATAAAGCAGCGCGCGAACTTTTTAATAATTATGTTAAACGCTTCTCGAAAGTAGGTTTCATGAAATACCATAATTTGTGGTTCGATGCGCAAGTTTCAAATTGGTTAGATAATCGCAAACTAAAATCAGAATGGCTCGTTCGTTGGGCAAATGAGTTGCGTTTACAAAAACATATTTTTATTGAATTGCGCAGAAAAATGATTTGATTTTTATATTTTTGCTCAACTAAAATAAAGGGCACAAATATGTGCCCTTACATCATTATTTTATAATTAAAATTTATGGGACGCTTAACAACTTTTTCGCGTTTTTTAATCACATTGCTCATTGTGGGTGGTGCTTATTTCGGTGTGCGTTATTTAATGAATAACACATCAACGGGCAAAGATTTAAAAACCAAAGCGCAGTCGGCGACTTCTTCCGATTCGCAATATAAAGGAAACAGTAATTCATCTGCTTCGGATAACGATCCCGATGTTATAAAAATTGGTGTTGTTACGTGGGGTGGATATGCTGGTGGACAATATTTTAACGAAGGTTTTAATGCAACAACCGCCAGCCGTTTTTATAAAGATTATGGTTTTAAGGTTGCTTTTAAAGTGCTGGACGATTTTGAAGCGAGTCGTGCCGCTTGGAAAAAAGGCGAAGTGGATCTACTTTGGGCAACGGCAGACGCTTTTCCAACCGAATCAGGCGCATTGAAAGAATTTGATCCCGTCGTAGTTTTTCAATCCGATTGGTCGCGTGGTGGTGATGCGATTGTAGTTCGACGCGGCATAAATAAAGTTTCTGATTTGCGCGGAATGAAAATTGCTGTGGCTGAAATGACACCGTCACATTCTTTTCTTTTATGGTTATTAGAAGCGGGAGGAATGACAGGAAAAGATATACAAATTGTTAAGCAAGCCAATGCGATTGATGCTGCGCAAGTTTTTAAAAGTCAACAAGTTGATGCTGCCGTAGTTTGGTCGCCGAGCGATGAAGAATGTATTCAAACTGTGCCTGGTGCGCGCGTTTTAGAAAGTACGCGCT
>JAYVVO010000655.1:0-2459 GCA_043786955.1 Saprospiraceae bacterium | reverse complement strand
CATCGTAAGAAGCATTAATGGTTTGAAAGGAATTTTGGCGCAAAACAGATGCCCATTGATTGCGATAATTAAGAATGAAACGCTGCTGACAATTCATTACACCTGTCATGGCGGGATTCAAATTTAATGGCGCAGCATAAAATTGAGAAAAGTGAATATCAACTTGTGCATTCAAACCGTTTGCGAAGCACAAAACGATAAGCACAGCGAATAAATTTTTAAGTAAAATGTTTTTTTTGAGCATGTGTATTCGGAAACTAAAATTCTCAGAAATCGGTTAAAAGTTAAGGAGAAAATAATAATTTAAAGGTTGAAGCAAAAATAATCTAATTTTGGTTTATTCGGCAGAGAAAAAAAACTTTAACGTTATTATCACAATTTTTTAACGCTAATTGAACGTATCCGCGTTTTATTTATTTCTCTAAAGTATTAATTTAATCTGCATCGGGCACAAAGAGTTGTTTCGCGCCAAATTCGTTTTGAAGATAAGTATCGTAATAATCTGATTTCTCAATCAGTTTTTGAAGTTGTCGCGTATAAACTTCTTCATTCAAAAACTTATCGTACACCAAATAAGAAAGGATGACGTGCCCTTTATAAATGCTGAACGTTAGGTATTCGTTTTTAAAATTTTCTTCCAGTAAGAAATTATAAACATTGCGCACCTTTTGTTCTGGCAATGTACACAAGTGCGATTCGTTGATTAATAATCCTTTTTCTTCAAAATTTGAAATTTTTATCAGCGCCGAGCCTTTAGGAATTTCCCATGCTTGCGTTCCTCTGCGACATTTTGCAGGCGAATATCCTATTTGTCCCAAAACTTTTTCGACGATTAAATTCGTGCCTTCGGGCTTGTAATAATCTGATTTGCGCAGCAACTGAATGTGCGCGCCACATTCTGGGCAATATTTATTATTTAAGATAGAACTTTCTGTGACAACACACCGACACGATGTGCAGCGCTCGGCGATTTCGCCGTGGTGAGAACTGTATTTTTTTAAACTTTCAATAATCAAGTCCGACGGCAGTGCATAGCCTAAAGTTTTTCCATCTTTAATCGCAAAAGTATTTAAGCCGATCACCTCACCCTGCGTATTAATGAGTGGACCACCGCTATTACCTGGGTTGAGTGCAGCATCGTGTTGGATATAATTAAACCCTTGAATTTTATATTCTGTACTCGAAACGATACCCTGCGTGAAAGCATATTTACTCGAAAATGGATGACCGACAGCAATAACGCTTTTGCCATTTAGCAATGGCTCTACATTTAAAATCAAAGAAGGTATTTGCGGAATGCTATTTTGAAGTTTGAGAAAAGAAATATCTAGGAGTGTATCTCGGTAAACAACATCGCACACTTGTCGCCCAAAATTACCCTCAACCGTCACTTCGCACATATTGTTTATAACGTGGCTGTTGGAAACAATAAAATCGTAAGCAGAAACAAAGAATCCAGCGCCCGTGCTGTGTGGCGTTGAGATTTCGACTACATCTCGGCGGATTGATTCTATAATTTTATCGAGCATTTTTTATTAGCTAAAAATTGTTGAGTATCAAAAGGTGTTAAGAATAAACTTAGGTTTTCTGGCTGTTTTTGTTGTGCAAGATAAAAATACCTCTCACCCAAGTTTACATATCTTTTCTCTGTTACAAAAGTACACAGCTTATCTATAATTCACAATATCGCGCTAATTAATAAAGTTCGGCTCTAACGGTTTGTGATTTTTTAGCAGATTCTTTTAAACAGAAAAATCACTACCCTACTTTATTCAAACCCACTTGCCTTCCGAAAATTGCGCAATTCATAATTTTTGAAAATAAAAATCTTGCAAGAGCATGAAATATTAATGACGTGTGAGAGAATCATTCGCTAAAAATTATTTAAGATTTTCTTAAACCAAATTACTCAACTTTACAGAATATTTTTTCTGAAATAATTAGTTGTTATTAAATAAACGACAATTAAAAATTTATAGTAAAAGTTTTTTGTGTCACGGTATTCGGAAATTATGGTTTTATGAAGGCGAAGCCGACCTAAAACTATAATTTCCGACAGTTTTGTGAGGCTCAATGCCTAACAAAACTGAATAATAAAAGTGATCATTATATAATGCAGCCTACTTATTTATAAAAAATTAACTGCTGAAATTTTAGATCAAACTCCAGACGATGAATTAGTAAAGCTTATCTTCGATAATTTGAGCCTAAAACCATCGGATGATTTAAGCGATGAATATAAAACCGTTTTATCTTTTAATAAAGAACAGCGCGCCATTTATACAATCTAGCTATTAGAAGGAAATGTAAATAACGGCGGATTTGATCAGTTTTATTCAAATTCAAGTGGTTGACTTTACACTTTTTTACCAAATGCACTCAAATTAATTGGCGCACCAAAATTTGCAGATTTAGTATTGAAAGCAAATAATATTTATGAAATTGAGCAAAAAAGTAGC
>JAYVVO010000654.1:0-2461 GCA_043786955.1 Saprospiraceae bacterium | reverse complement strand
CTATATACCTTTATATTATAGCGGTGGTGCTTGTAAAGACGATCCGAACGGTTTAAGTTGCATTATGTCAAATTCGACTTTTTCGCAACGCATCGCTTTTAGTATCAACATAAATAAACTTTTACTGGACGAAAAAAATAAGAGATAATAATTAAATAAATAAATCATGGTAGAATTTTTATCGCTCGAACCTTTCGTTCCATCGGGAAAAGATTTTGAAAGTTCTAAACAACTTTTTGAAGCGTTGGGATTTACTAAAACTTGGGATCAAGGCGGTATGGCAGGCTTTGATGCAAACGGTTGTAAATTTATTTTGCAGCAATTCGATTCACCTGATTTTGCTCAAAATTTTATGATTAGTATAAAAGTCACCAATGTAGATCAATTTTGGCGAGATGTAATTGCTAAAAAACTTCCAGAAAAATTTGGCATCAGAGTTTCGGCGCCAAAGCAACAACCTTATGGCAAAGAAGTTAATATTATTGACATCGCAGGCGTTTGTTGGCATTTTGTAGAGTAAGAAACTGGTTAAACTTTCTATTTTTAAAAAATAAAAACTTTATATGCTTGTCAAAAATTTATCTCAATAAATTCTTTAATTGGTAAGCTTAAGTTAAATTTGTTTTGAAAATGCGTGAAAACGTAATCTTACTTAACAAATTAAATAATTAATGTATGAAATTTGAAAAACTACGCAAAGTGTTGTCTTTTTTTCTATTTTTTGCAGCCTCTATCCTTACAGTGAATGCCCAAAATAATACAGCATTCACTTTTGAAGGCATTGTAAAAGATGAAACTGCCGCACCGATTCCAGGTGCAACCGTGCAACTACAAGGAACTAACTTAGGAACTATCACAGACATTGACGGAAAGTTTTCACTTTCTGGAACTGCAGCCGAAGGCAGTTACAATTTGATTGCTTCTTTTGTTGGTTATGCAGCCATTACACAATCCGTTGCCATCAATGCTTCAACCAAAACCGCTACTGTAAATTTCGATTTAAAACCAGATATTTTAAATCTCGATGAAGTAGTTGTAACGGGTGCTTCGCCAACTTCAACGCGGAAGCAATTAGGTAATTCTATTTCAGTAGTTAAACAAGATGCGTTACGCGATGCTGGCACAACAAATACGCTTGGTGCGCTTTCAGGCAAAGTCATGGGTGCGCAAGTCACGCAAAACTCTGGCGATCCTGCTGGTGGATTTAGTGTACGTTTGCGCGGTGCGGGTTCAATCAATTCTTCGAGCGATCCTCTGTATGTAATTGACGGCGTTGTAGTTGATAACTCTTCGCAAAATGTCATTAACCTTTCAGCCGATACGCAAGGCGCTTATATTAAATCGGGACAAAACCGTTTAGTGGATATAAATCCAGATGATATTGAACACGTCGAAGTTTTGAACGGTGCAGCCGCCGCCGCAATTTATGGTTCGCGCGCAGGCAATGGCGTTGTTCAAATTTTTACGAAGCGCGGTAAATCGGGAAAAACGGCAATCAATTTTTCAACAAGTTTTATGGTGAGTGATTTGCGCAAAGAAGATGCGATGACCACCTATCCTAAACGTTTTGGTGTGCCGAGTTCAAATGTAGCTTCAACCGACCCAACCTATTTAAATGCAACGGGTGATCGTTTATCAATCATTAGATCGCTTGGATTTTCTGCAACGGGTTTAGATGCTGCTGGAACAAAATATACTAAGTTTTCAAACAATGCGATTTTAATTAACGACCAATATACGGTTCAACGTTACGATTATTGGAAAGATATTTTTACAACAGCCACAGGAACGGATAACAGCCTTTCATTCAGTGGTGGAAGCGACAAAACGCAATTTTTTGTTTCAGGCGGTTATTACGCGAATGATGGTATTGTTAAAAATACAAACTTCAAAAAATATACTTTGCGCGCTAATATTGATCAAACCCTCGCTTCTTGGGCAAAACTTTCGGTGAACATTGCTGGCAATCTTTCGACGAGTAAAGATCAACCGAACGGTAATAACTTTTTTAATCCGATCTCAGGCGTATTTATTATGGATAATGTTTGGGATTTAAATCGTCGCGATGCAAATGGTAATTTATTACCCGTTGAACGCGTGCGTTTAAATCCGCTCAGTTCGATTGAAACTTTTAATTTAACGCAAGCAACAACGCGTGTTATCGGAAACGTCAAACTGAGTTTATATCCCATTAAAGGTCTTTCTATTGATTTAGTTGGTGGCTCAGATATGTATTCATTGCAAGGACACGAATTTCATCCGCGTTTACCATATTACGATGCCGTCGCTGGAAATATCAGTACAGGATTTTATCCCGATGGTTATGTAGGCGTAGCAACGAGTAGTTTGCGTTCATTCAATCATGATTTATTAGCAAACTATAATACAACGTTGGTTGCAGGATTAACTTCAACGACAACCGTAGGATATCAAATTCAATATCAACATTCAGAATATGGCG
>JAYVVO010000653.1:0-2463 GCA_043786955.1 Saprospiraceae bacterium | reverse complement strand
ATTTTGCAACAGGTGCAGGTGGTTTTTTGCAAACTTTAATTTTCGGTTTTGGCGGTTTGGAATTTACAGATGCGGGTATCGTTCAAAAATATCAACCGAAATTACCGAAAGGTTGGAAATCGCTCACGCTCAAAGGTATTGGTGTCAATAAAACTAATTTTGTAAGGAAGTAAACGCGATTTTGAAATTATTCGGAAATGATTTAATTTTGTAAAAAATTATTATGACAAAGCAAGCAATAATAAAAAAAATTATTGAAAAGTTAAACAAATTGCCTGAAGACAAAGCGATTGAGTTTTCTCTTTTATTTGATGCTTTTTTGGAAAAACAAGAATCGGAGTATTTTACTAAAAATATTTTGAAAATTGCTTCAGAAAGTCATGCTTTTGCTTTCTTAGTGGATGATGATGATGAACTTTATCAATTATCTGATATTAAAGAAGTTTACAAATAATGAAAGGAGATATCATTTACGTCCCGTTTCCATTCTCGGATTTATTAGGAAGCAAGTTACGTCCAGCTTTAGTTTTATTTCAGAATAGATACGAAGTCATGGTTTGTTTCATAACATCAAAAGTCGAATCTAAAATCAACGATGACTTAGAATTTCTTCCTGCAAAATCAAATGGTTTAAAAAAAATCTCTTTGATTAGAGTTTCTAAAATAATGACCATTGATAAATCGCTAATTCTTGGAACAATCGGAAAACTAAATAGTGTAGAAATAAATGAAGTAAATTCTAAACTGGTACAAGTTCTACAACTCGATAGCGACTAAACTTTTTAGCGCGTCTCAAAAGTAATTCAACCACAATTTAAATACTGAGTTGGTCGGAAATAAAATATCATTCGTCGAGAGAGTAAAAATTATTTCTTGAGATTTTCTACATTTAATCATTGAATTAAAAACGACTTTAAAACAAGTTTTATGAAAATCATAAAATTTATTCTTAAATTTATATTAACACCCATTTTAGTGCTCTTAGTCGGCATTTTAGTTTTTTTTACCATAAAAAATACTTTGTATTTGGGTACAGAGAATCCTGGAAACATTGCATACTTAAAAGCACACAACGAAGTTTTAGATAGAAGCAACTTAGATTTCAAAAGTTTTGACAGCGCGTTTTACAACAATAATATTTTTATTCTTTCCGAGAATCACGGTTATGAAGACGTGCAAACCATTGACTACGCTTTGCTAATTCACCTGAATAAAAAAATTGGTTTGCGCTATTACATTGCTGAAACGGATAGTAACAACGCGAATAGATTAAACTCTTTTTTGCGCAACGCAACACCCGATGTGAATTTATTGAAAGAATTTGTAAAAAATATTGCGCTCGGCATTCCGCAGCAAAGCAGCCAACAATTATTTGATAAATGGATGCGTATTCACGCTTACAACGCGCAACTTAAAAATAATGCGAAAATTGAAATTTTAGGTCTCGACCAAAATTACGACGATAAAACGACCAAACTAAGTCGTGATTCATCTATGCTGCTCAATCTAAAATATTATGTAGAAACAAAACACTTAGAGAAAGAAAAATTTTACGGATTGTTTGGCTACTACCATAGTTTGCAATCTAGCGTTAATGAGAATAATCGGTTTCCTTTCGCAGCAAAATTAAAACGTTACGCGGCTTATCCGCCTTTTCAAAAAGTACAAAGTATTACAACTTACACCTTAGAAAGTGAAATGTATATGCCCAAAATGGAAGGTGTGCCAACACCGCCCGATAATAAATTGACGATGTTTAATATTGATGGACCAATTGCTTTAGTGCGCGGAGTGAAAGATTTAAAAGCTACGTCTCAACCCAATTCATTAACGTTGTATCATCTCGACGCAGAAAACTCGCCATATAAAAAAAGCCAAAATTTAGCGGGCGTAAACGTTAATTTTATAGGCGATAAAGTCGTTCCGAATAATTCAACCCAAGTCACTACTGATTTTTTCCAGCACATAATTTTGTTGCGCGGCAGCAAAAGTTTAAGTCCGTTGAAATAAAAAACAAAAAACAAAAAAGCCGATGAAACGTCGGCTTGTTGAAAATTAAAACGGTGGTTTAAAAATAAAAACCGAATACTGAGGAGTTTTAAAAAAAACATTTAGCAAAGCCTACTATCGGTTTTTGGAATGTAATCTCTTCGCGCTATGCGTTTTTTCGATCCCCTCAGTTTTCAGTAACAAATACGCTTTTAAACCTTTATTGCAAAATCTCATGAAGAGGAATCGCCGAATGAATGATGTCACAAACTTATTTTAAAGTTTGATAATACAAAAATAAGGTTATTTATTAAACCAAGAAATTATTTTTACATTAAATCGAAATAAACTTTAATTTTTTTTCGACATTAACAATTCAGTGCCCATATAACTTAAAAAAAGTATTTATTTGCGACCAAAATCGGCAGGTATCTCTCCCCAAATTTCTGTTTCCCACTTTAAAATTTTATTTTT
>JAYVVO010000652.1:0-7088 GCA_043786955.1 Saprospiraceae bacterium | reverse complement strand
ATAAAATCGAACAAACAAAAAGAATGTTCGAGTTGTAAGTTTTGAATATCTTTTTTTAGGCTGAGGGAATTATTTTTAGAATCTGCGGTGAAAAGAGTAAATCCGTTTTGTTCGTTAAGCGAGCCGAAAAAATTTATAGTGTCGGTGTTGTATTTGCGTAAATACGTGTATGACCAACTATGTAAAAAACTTTTCCCGCGTTGAATAAATTTTTTGAAATGATAGTCGCCATAATAACCCATTAATGATTTAGCAAACCATCGCAAAGGTTTTATTGTTTCGTCGAAACTATAAAGTCTGCTTTCGCTCCAACTTTGGAAACCGTTGCAAAATAAATTATCGGATTCTTTATTTATTTTTAAAAGGAAGGCGCATTCTACTTTTTTAAGTGAAATACTTTTTTTAGGATGAATCCAAAGAGTGAATCGTTTGCCAAAATCAATTTCCTTTTCTTCAAAGGTTGTATAAAATTCATCAACAATCGTCATCTTATTAAGATGAACGTGCACTTTTTTATCGTCGTACCAAATTTCAGTTTGCATAGTAGTTGTTGGTTGTCAGTTGTTAGTTGTTAGAATTAAGCGAGACCTAACAACTAACAACTAACAACAAGCAACTAAATTTATTCTTTAAAGAACGGCGTAGCATTTTTTCCGCCATCCGTTACTGTTTGCAAACGCGCTTTAAACTCATTCGATGTTTTTAGATCATTTTTGCGCGCAAAAATTTCTTTCAATGCAATGAGCGTATTTTGGTCGTTGGCATTAAAACTTTCGGCTTTTTTAAAATACGGTAACGCTAAATCGAATTGCGCTTGCATTTCTTTTTCTAAACCATCGTATTTTTTCTGACCCGCTTTACTGAAATCGCTTTCCATTGCTTTCATATCTTTTGAAATTTTAGCGGCTTTGTTATAGTAGCGCGCACCCAAAGAATACAACGCTTCTGTATTTTTAGGATCAATTTCTAAAGCCTTATTGTAATAATTAATGGACTCATTATCGTACTCCGTTTTCTTTGCTTCGTCCGTTACTTGTTGCGAAAGATTATCGTAAACGTTACCGAGTGTAAAATAAAGTCCAACGTTTTTAGGTTCACGCTTAATGCCTTCTTTAAGTTTATCAATCAAAACATCGAGCTTACCTATTTTCAGATAATAATTAATTTCAGTAAAAAGCAATTGAGAATCGTCTGGAAATTTCGCGCGACCTTTTGTTAAAATGCTAATCGCAGCAGCAGAATCGGCAGCAGTTTTTAAAGACATTTTAGCATCATACAAAGCAGAGTAATTGAAAGAAGTATCTTTACCGGTAGCAATTAATTTTTCGTACAGAGGTATATTTTCGACGCGCTTATCGGCAAAAGTAGAAATGAGTGCTGTTAAATACATCTGGCGATCCATGGCTTTCAAATCGTCGAGCGAACTTTTTCCACCATTGGCTTTAATGAAATCGTGCAAATCCATAGTTCCTTTGAAAGAAGTATAAGAATTGGCGTAGTCTTTATTTTCCGTAAATTCTTGGCTGTAAAAATTTAAATACGGTTGCAATTTGGATGCCGCTTCAACAACTTTTTTGACTTGCTTTTTGTAATCGGGTGCAGAAGGTTGCAACAACTTTATAGCTTGTTGAATACTCACTAAACCTTTATTTGCCGAGTAAGTAAATTCATTTTTATAACTCGCTTTTTTAAGAATCGTCAACGCATTTGTACGATTGATATTGTCGAGCTCCGCTTGGTCATTATAAAACTTCGCTTGCAACAACCACACATCAATGTTCGACTGATTTTCAGGTGCTTTCATTGCAGCATCGAGCGCCGCTTCTGCTTCCGCCATTTTATCTTTTTTGCCGTTCGCTGCGTCAACAGCCTTAGACGCTTTTTTGAGTAGTTCAGCAGGCGTTTGTGCCGAAACAGAAATCGCTGTGAAAAGTAATAGTGTCGCCATTGCGACGAATTTATTCAACATTTGCATAGATTAATTTTTTGTATTTACGCTTGATTTAAGAAAAGTAACATGTTTAGAATGAACGATAACTTTTGTTTAACAGCGTAAAGATAAAAGATTGTTTCGTTTTAGAAATACTTAACCAATGAAATACTTTTTTTTTGCACTCAAAAGCGTTTTACATCCACTAATTTGTCTAGTTGTTGCTCAAAATAAATGTGTTGCACTAAATGTTCTGCCCAAAACGGCGCTAATAAACTTCCTTTTGATCCCAACCCGTTAAAAATAAATACATTCGAGTGGTCTTTCGATGCGCCTAAAAAAGGTCTGCGATCTTTTGTCGTTGGTCGAATTGCAGCCACATGATTTTGAACATCAAACTCAAAATTTAAAAAGGGCGTAAGTTTTTGTAAAATTTCCGATTTTTTTTCTTCAGTGGGTTTATCATCAGTGGCGTTCCAAGCATTGGTTGCTCCAACCCAATAATTTTTTATTGCGCCTTCTGCGGAATATTGCGGAACAATAGAAAGTGTATCTTTAACTATATCTTTGGTTTGTAATTTTTCGGATTGAATTAAAATAGCTTCACCTTTATCTAAGACAAAGGGTACATTTTTAAAAAAAGGATTATGAATGGCTTGAGCACCTTCACAAAAAATTATTTTTTGGGCTGCAAAAGTTTTGTATTTAACTGTATAGTCTTCAAACTTGAGTTGGCTAAAATCAAATTCACCCGAGATAAAATAATTTTGTGCTTTCCATATTTCACGACTTTTATCAACTAATAGTGGAATATTTAACTGCGCGCCGTTCAAAAGTTTAATAAACTCAGTTTCGGGTTGGAAATATTTTTTTAAATTTTCTGCATCGGTTTCAGAAACTTCGCCGCAGTACGGTTTATATTCTTCGAATGTGCGACGCAAATGATAATTGTTTTTGTCTTCGGGCAATCGAACAGTGCGGAAAATATTTTTTTCGTGCCAGAGCTTCACTCCTAACTTTATTTCTAAATCTGTGTAAACTTTTCGTGCGAAAGGTAAAAAATCATCTATTCGCCACGATTTTGCAAACCGCATACCAGTTATCGGATTAATAACGCCTGCGGCAATGCTTGAACTCGGCGTTACATTTTCTTTGCCGTCAAAAATTAATATGGATTTTCCTTGTTGCTCTAATGTATGCGCTAAAACTGTTCCAGCGAGACCTTGACCAATGATGAAACAATCGAAATTATGCAAGGAGTATATTTTTTAACGTCATTGTGAAATAGCTTAATTCAAAGCATTTGAAATTCTTTCAACAATTTACTTATTCCATAAGTTTCTTTCAATTATTCTATCAACGTCATTAAAATTTAAAATTTTAATTGTAGCATCGCCAATTGCTGATTTTTTATAAATTACATCCGATTCTATCTCAAAGTGTTTATCCTAATTATCAATACGCGGATTGAATAAACGTATAAAATTTTTATCAGGAAATAAGATTGTACCAATATCGGTTCCTTTTGCGTTGTTGCGAACGAAACAAGCATAAGCTAAATTTTCGGAATGGTTTCTCCTTTGTGTTTGATACTTATAATATGATCAACCTGATGTTTATAAAAAGCATCTTTTTCTGGCATCAAACAATATTCACATCGGTATTTAGCACGCTCTTTAACTAATTGGCGTATCAGTTCAGAAATATAGCGACTCATGCACTTAACCTTTTTCTTGCACGTGCTTTTGCGACGCGCATTAAGTGCTCAATCAAAAGAAATTGCTCAATCTCACGATTTTCATCAAAATTAAGTTTCCCTAATTGTTTTTTTTCTAATAATTCTTCCATCCTTCCTTGTGAAGCTATCGAAGGTTTGAACGCTAAAATTTGTTCATTTTTTGGTAAAGAGGTGATAAAATCCACGATTTTATCAAAAGCACGTGATGAAACCACATCTTAATTTTAAACAAAATTACGACTTCTTAAGTAGTTTTGCAACTTACAAATAACCAAAACTATACCCTCGGTGGTTTTTTTTCTAAAATAATTCTACCAAAAGTTCCATCTTTAATTTCATAAAGACCTTGGAGATAAAGTTGGTTATTAGCACGACGTTTCAAAATTAATTCCATTTTCTGAAAGGCTACCCAATAATGTGGCGTAGGTAATCTGTCTTCATAAAAATTTTCAAACTCGCGACATTTTAAATAATTTTCGTGAATTTCGCCTTTAATGTGCGCTCGCGCAAAATATTTTTGCCCATCAATTTCAATTGTTGAAGCCGAAGCACCTTCAATAACACTTTTTGTGCGTTTAATACTCATTTCGTATGGAAAGGAATCGCGTTTGCCAAAACCATAATCAACGGTGAACGTGCCAATCCAATAACCTTCAATGTCATTGGGTTTAATTTTTTCAACGACTTGGGCTGAAAGGAATGCAGTATTGAACGATAAAACAATAAAAAATAATCCAAACTTCATACTCGGGGTAAAATTGCGCATAATTTTTTTATGTTTGAGACTTTTAGAAAACTCAAATTGATTCAAAATATTTTATAAAGAAAATTATTAGTGAAAAAAAGGCGTTTTGCGATTAGTGATATACATGGCTGTTTGAAAACTTTTAAACAGCTTTTAGAAAAGATTGGTTTACAAAAAACGGATACGCTTTTCCTTTTAGGCGATTATGTTGATCGTGGACCAGATTCAGTGGGGTTGGTACAACACATAAGAGCGTTGATGCAAGAAGGTTTTGACATTATTTGTTTAATGGGGAATCATGACCAAAATTTGATTGAAAAATACGCAACGAATACAATGATTTGGGAACGACTCGGAGGACGTGGATTTAGAAAAAAAGTAGTTGATATAGAAGGTACTTGGCAAGGTTGGCAGATGGAAGATTTAGTTTTTTTGGCGCGTCTCAAATACTTTCACGAGACAGAAGAATTTATTTTAGTACACGCGGGTTTAAATTTTGCATGGAAAGATCCCTTAAAAGATACGGACGCGATGTTGCGCATCCGCCGTTGGTACGATTCGATAAATTACGATTGGCTCGGCAAAAAAATTATCATTCATGGACATACAGCCTTAAAAAAACCTGACATAGAACATCTTTTAAAAAATATTAATGAGCTGCAAGTGATTAATATTGATTGTAGTTGCGCATATAATATTCCGAATGAAAGTTTTTTGTGTGCGCTCAATCTCGATGATTTATCATTTACTTTTCAGGCGAATATAGAAAATTAATTTCTTCATTAACCAGGAAGAGTTTCAAAACATTAGAGATTTGAAACACTAATAAACAATCGTGCAAAAAAATTAATCAATCCGCGTAAAGTTTGATTAATTTTGTAATCCGAATCACTATAATTTATGACTGCAAATATTATTCAGCTATTGCCCGATTCTATCGCCAACCAAATTGCGGCGGGTGAAGTCATTCAACGCCCAGCATCGGCAGTAAAGGAGCTTTTGGAAAACGCTGTTGATGCTAACGCAACTGAAATAAGACTGATTATAAAAGATGCGGGGAAAGTTTTAATTCAAGTGATTGATAACGGTATTGGAATGAGCGTTACCGATGCACGTTTATGTTTCGAACGCCACGCAACATCTAAAATAAAAACAGCCGCCGATTTATTTAAATTACGAACGATGGGTTTTCGCGGTGAAGCACTTGCATCCATCGCCGCAATTGCACAGGTAGAATTAAAAACGCGTCGCGCAGAAGATACGCTCGGAACGTGTATCGTGATTGAAGGTTTTGAAGTGAAATCTCAAGAGCCTATTCAAACAGCTGTTGGCTCGCAAATCAGTGTTAAAAATTTATTTTATAACGTGCCAGCGCGTCGAAATTTTTTAAAATCTTTTCCTGTCGAGACAAAACATATTCTCGATGAGTTTACGCGCGTTGCTTTAGCTAATCCTCAAATATTTTTTTCTTTGCACAACAACGAAGATGAAATTTACCATTTACCCGCAGGGAATTTAAAAACGCGCATTGCGAGTTTGTTCGGTAAAGATGTCATCAAAAAAATTGTTGCAGTTGAAGAAGATACCGATATTCTAAAAATTGATGGTTTTATCGGCAAATCGGAATTTGCGCGCAAAACGCGCGGCGAGCAATTCTTTTTTGTGAACGATAGATTCATCAAAAGCAGTTATTTAAATCATGCTGTGATGACGGCGTATCAGGATATTTTACCGAAAGATGCTTTTCCATTTTATGTTTTGTTTTTAGAAATTAATCCTGAACGCATTGATGTGAATGTGCACCCCACGAAGCAAGAAATAAAATTTGAAGACGAGCGCACTATTTACACGCTGTTGCTCACGAGTTTGAAACATTCGCTCGGTAAGTATGCCGTAAAACCCAGCTTAGATTTTGAGGCGGAATCGGAAATCGTTCGCCGCGACAAAACAAACTACACAGTTGATACAACTAAATCGGAACATACGCGCAACGTAGAAGCGGTTCGAGCGGTATCAGGTTTTCAACCCAAATTAGATGCGTCGAATTTAAAAAACTGGCAAAAACTCTACGATGGTATCGCCACCATACGTTTTGAAAATTCGGAACCCGATGCGATTGATAAAGAAATGAATGCTCTGAACGTTCGGGGAACTTTCAAAGTTCCCCGAACGTCTGAAAATCAAAAAGAAAATTTATTTAAAGCAGAAGAAAAGCAATTTAGCGCAATTCAACAACTCTACAATAATTATATTTTGGTTCAGACGGACGATAATTATTTGCTTCTCGATCAGCATTTGTGTTCTGAGCGCGTTTTGTTTGAATATTATTTAGAATCGCTGACAGAAAAACCTGCGACTACGCAAACTATACTTTTCCCCATTCGATTACATCTTTCTGCCCAAGATTCTGTTTTGCTGCAAGTTTTAAGCGATGAGCTCCAAAATTTAGGTTTTGATATTAGGTCGGACACAGAAGAAGATATTTTTTCTATTCACGGTTATCCTTCGCATCTAAATGCTGAAGAAACGTCGCAAAACTTATTAGAGATTCTGTTAGAAAATTATAAATCGGATGTGCAATTTTCTATCAATAGCAAAGAGCGATTAGCGGCATCGTTGGCACGAACAACATCTGTAAAGAGAAATAAAAATATTTCGAAAATAGAAATGCAAAA
>JAYVVO010000651.1:0-2472 GCA_043786955.1 Saprospiraceae bacterium | reverse complement strand
GTGCATTTCGTCAAAATGATGCTTCGCCGCATAAGCCGTAAAAACATTTGTCGCACCTGGATCGAAGCCACAACCGAGAACTGCCATTAAACCTGCTTTTTCAAATCGCTCTTGATATGCCCATTGCCAAGAATACTGATATTTAGCTTCGTCTTTCGGTTCGTAATTAGCAGTGTCTAAATAATTTACGCCCGCTTCCAAACACGCATCCATAATCGTTAAATCTTGATACGGTAGTGCCACATTGATGACGAGTTGCGGTTTAAAACGTCGCAATAATTTCACCAAAGCTGGCACGTCCTCTGCATCAATTTTTGCAGTTTTTATATCAATATCGTACTTCAACAGAATTTGCGCAGCGATATTTTCGCATTTTGATTTTGTTCGGCTGGCAAGCATGATGGAACTAAAAACTTCTGGATGTTGCGCACACTTATATGCCACTACTTGACCAACACCACCTGCTCCGATAATTAAAACTTTTGACATTATTACTGCGGTTTAAATTTTCGGCAAAGATAATCACGCAATCAAATAAATTAGTAGCATTACCAAAAATGGTAACATTCAAAAGCGTGAGAGCGTTAAGCTCTCATTCTAAGGCTTTGTGAATCTTTATTGCAAAGAAATAAACTTAATTTTATTTATAGGTAATCCTTCAAGCACTATTAATAAAAACACTGCGCAAAACTTAATTTGCGCAGTGTTTCATAAAAAATTTTGTTAAACTCAAAATTTTACATTTTTACAAAGCGTTGAACTTCGTTATTTATTTTAACGATATAAATTCCAGAAAGCAAATTAGATACATCAATGCGAGCGTTGTTGGAACCGTTCGTTAAATTAATGGCTTGCGATAAAATAAGTCTGCCATTAAAGTCATAAATATTCATTAAACTATTTTCTGTCGTTTGTGCTTCATAGCTCAAACTCAATGAACTTACGGTTGGATTGGGTGCTATATTTAAAACATTCCCAGCATTTTGATTTGTGTAAACAACAGAAACAGTTTTGCTCGTTGTTTTAACGCCATTGTAATCAACATCAACAATGCGATAATAATTAATACCTAAGACAGGTTGTGTGTCTGTAAAAGTATAATCATGTTTATTTTTTGAAGTACCGTTGCCTTTTATTTCACCAACTGAACTAAAAGCTTCACCATCGCTGGAGTGCTCAATTTTAAAATAAGAATTTTCTGTTTCTGTTGCCGTTGACCAATTAACTGCAACACTTTTATTAATTTGGTTCGCCGTTAGAAAAGTAAGTTCAATAGGCAAAACAAAAGAACCATTACTTGGATCTTTATTAATAGTAAATAAATCTACATCACTTGGAGCGATAGATGCAACGTCTCCTGAAGTAAAAGTATAATATCTTACAGTTGTTCCTGCTGGACCTAAATTGGCTGGAATCGTAGAACTATAACTCGTACCGCTCCCTGACATTTTTGCAACAGTGCTTGTTGCAAAATTATCAGTTGAGTAGCGTATCCAAACAGCTTGACCTGTACTTAAAGCACCGCTTAAATTAGCAGTTACAGTGGTTGGGGTTGTTAAAGGAACATTAGTAGTTGAAGGATTTCTTGTCACACTTGAAATGGTTTGGATTGCTCCTTGGATCTCAAAAATTACAATATTCCCTTCATAAGAACCGCTTCCACCTAATTTAAAAACATAATTATTGGTAGTGTTTGGAGCATTAATGAAAAATGCCTTAGTGTTTGACCCACAATTAACAAGAGTAGTTTTTGTAGCTAACGATATTTGTTGATCAGCCGATGTTGAAACTGGACCCCATTCTCCACAAGGGTTACCATCTCCATAAAAACGAAAAAAACTGTTTCCAGATGAAGAAGCTGTTGAGGTATAAATATAAGTTCCGTTAAAAGTTGTTAAAGTTCCATTTGTTGCAGGTCCAAAACCTGCGCTTCCAGAAAAGCCATTTGTGTTTAATGCCTGTTGGCTAAAAATTGAGCTGGATAAAAAAAAAGAAAATAAAATTGTTAAAATTTTACGCATAAAAATTGTAGAAATAAAATTAGAAAAGTGAGTTTTAAAATAGTTTGGTTTAAAATAAAGTGCAATATTAATTTCAACAGACTTATTATTCTACACTTTACAGAAAAACCAACACATTTATATTTCACTAAAATTTAGTTATTTTATATTGCCATTGCGCAGTTTTAAGTTGTATGAATATGATAAAAACACCTGAAGACAAATTTTCTAAGGGTATTGACAAAGTGTTATCTCCTTGAAATAATGCCATTTTCCGATCAGAAAAAGTTTGACCTTGTGCGTTCGCGATCTGAATTTGTGCTTCAGTTTCATCGGCATTTTTATTTTCGATGGATAGCGTTACGTTATCGTACGTGGGGTTAGGAAATAATTTAACAATTAAATTGACATTAATAACGGCAGTTTGCACTTGCGAATAAGTAAAGCTGCCGTCTATATCAATCATTTTTAA
>JAYVVO010000650.1:0-2480 GCA_043786955.1 Saprospiraceae bacterium | reverse complement strand
GATTCAATTTTAGCAGCGCAGCACGGTTGGGTTTTATCGCCTAATCCTGCCGATGATGAAGTGACGGTTTTATTTAGTTTTGCCTCGCCACAAAATGCAGTTATGCAAATCAGTAACAACACAGGTGCTGTTGTGCAAATTCAAAAACGCGACAATGTACAATCCGGCACGTTCACGATTGAAGTGTCGGCCTATCCGACAGGAGTGTATAATATTAATTTGCAACACGGACGGTATAATAATACAAAACGGTTGTTGGTGACGCACTGAAAGTTCTATTGACATTCGGGGAACTTTTAAAGTACTATAAACGTTGAATCACAAACTATTACGTTTTCAAACAACAATGTCATACAATTCGTGTACGATGCAAGCGGTGCAAAACTGCGTAAAATTACGATTGATAACACCGTTTCACCAGCGGTTACAACTACAACGGATTATGTAAACGGTGTGGAATATAAAAACTATTTGACCAACCGCATTGCCAACACGGAAGGACAAATTACGCGCACAGCCTCGGGCGCATACCAACGCGAGTACGACCTCCGCGACCACCTCGGCAACACACGCGTTACTTTTTGCGACCTGAACAACGATGGTTTAGTGAACGATGCTGAAATTTTGCAAAGCAATAACTATTATGCGTTTGGTTTGAACATGGAAATGAACACCAACGGCGCGCAGGGCAATAACAAATACCAATACAACGGCAAAGAATGGAATGATGATTTTGGCTTGGGTTTGAATGATTATGGCGCGAGAATGTACGACCCTGTGATTGGGAGATGGAATAGTGTTGACCCATTGGCGGAGAAAAGAAAAGATTGGAATCAATATGTCTATTCTGGTGACAACCCAATTCGTTATTTTGATCCAGATGGTATGGACTGGAAAGACCCTAAGAAAGCTGCAGCACTTAAACAACAAGTGAATGATATAAAAGCCTCGACAGATAGGGCAATTGGAAGTTTAAATACTGCCATTGACAAAGCAAAAAGTGAAAAAAATGATACAAGAGTTGAAAAATTGACTAAACAACGAGATCATCTTGCCGCTCAAAGCAAAGAACTCGAGACTACTGCTAAGGATATTGATAGATTATCAGATGATCATAAACATGTTTACGAATTTAGCTCTGCTGCCCCAGATGGTGAGAACCATGTTTCAAAAGGCAAAGATAAATCTGTTTTAATACAAGGAGGGGGCGACCAAGTTTGGGTTCACGAGATTAGACATATTTCAACCCATCTTAATTCAGGTGGTTTAAATTTTAACCGCAAAGGGAATCTCAGATCCCTTGACGTGTCTGGAATTCAGGATGAAATTACTGGTTACAGAGCCCAATTTGCCTTTAAAAAAGAGAGTCTACCCGAAGCAATCAATCAATATGAACAAAATTACAGACCTAACGAACTTGAAGACATAAACATTAATTATCTAGGTAGAATTAATAAAATAAACACTTATCAACCAGTATATCAAGCTATAAGCGACAGCCTAGATAGAAAAAACGCAGCTAAAAAAGATTAAACTATGAGACAATTTATTTTATTTTATTTCATAATATCGATTTTAATACTTCAAAGCTGTATAACTTTGTCAAAAAGGGAGGTTTATGGGAATTATGTAAATTTAAGTAATCTTAGTAAAACTATTACATTATCCAATTCAGGATTTACTTTCAGGGACACAATTCTAAACTTAAATTTTAAATCAATTGGAGATTGCTGTGATACAATTGCATACGGTTCTTGGGAAATGATTTCAAAGAACCACCTTCTTGTTTTGAATAGTGCGGAGGAATTAGGTAGCCAGAGTTTCAACAAAATAAAATTTAATGTTATTGAGTACGAAAATCTATTAGATGATTCTTTAGTTATTGAAATTAACAATCCTTTAGAAAAAGAAAATTTAGGCGATGACTATGAAAAGGTATTGGACTATGAACTTATGGTAATAAAAAAATCCGAAAATTTCATATTTCAAGAATCCAATAAAAATATTATAGTTTTTTCAAAATTTGACGAGCCATTGAAAGAAATTAAGTGCTATATCTATGTAAACCACAAATTTCGAGGCAGAAATATGGGAGTTAGACCTATTGAAATCATATATTTTGTAAAATCTGCAAAAGCTAATAAATTTATAATAAATATTCCTGACTTAACTTACCAATATCTCACTTATTTAAGATTTAATCGGGAATTTATAAGAGTAATTGACAAAGACCATTTAGAATGGCAGGGCGAAATTTATGTAAAAAAGAAAAAAGAGAATTAAATACCCGCTGTCGAAGGGTCTGTAATTGAACTTGCAGTATCTATTGCAAAAAACGCAGCCGCTCGATTTTGTCTCTGACAAAATCCTATTATTTTGCGGTCTTTGACCGCTACTATTAAAGAAGCAAAATGCAGGATTGAAGTTCTTTGACATTGAGGGTACAATGGTAAAATGTTTAAACCACGCACTACTTGTAG
>JAYVVO010000649.1:0-2482 GCA_043786955.1 Saprospiraceae bacterium | reverse complement strand
GCTTGGGTCTGCCGGGATGATCTTTATCCATTCCACCAGCTTTAACGATTAAACTATCGTATATGCCTTGTACATACGTTTCAAAATCTTTCGAAATTGCAGCTGCGTCGTTTGCACCTTTACCGTATTCAGCATATCTAGGAGATTCATTCGCTTGTTTAGCAATCGCACCTTTCAATTCATCATTCGTTGTACCTACAATCGCGTTACTTTTTCGTAAACCGCCATTGAGTGCATAAAACGCATTGATAATTTCAGCCGATACGTTTAAGGCAAGCATCGCCGTAAGCACCAAATACATGATATTGATCATGAGTTGCCGCGGCTCCTTTGGTATAGACATTCTTTTTTATTTTTTGTTAGAAGAAAATATAAGTTTCAAATTTGTGGCTGGTTTATTTGCTCACGTTCGACATAGCCGAAAGCATACCGCCATAAACTGCATTCAATGAACTCAAGTTTTTGTTTAATGCTGCCATTTGCTCTTTATACATTTTTGTATCTTGCATCGCATCGCTCATGTTTGCCATAGCTTCCGTCATTTTTGAATAAAAATTATTCATTGAACGAATTTGCTCTTGCGTACCAGAAAAATCAACTTCTTGAAGTGATTTTAAAGAACCTAAGCTTTTTGACATGCCCTGTAGTTCAGTCAACATACCGCTTAATTTGTTTTCAACGATTTCGCCATTTAAAGCAGGCAATTGCGGTTGTTGAGAACCCGCAAAATTAGTTGCATTGATTTTTGCATTTGGGTCACTTAAACCTGGAATAACTTTATCCCAATAATAATCGGGTTCTGGTCCGATAATACCAATCATCACGAATAAAAAAGCTTCAGTTAAAAGACCTGCGATAAGAAATTCAGAAGCGTAAGGCCAGCTTTCAATTTTAAAAAGCGCACCGACAATTACAACCGCAGCACCTATACCAATTAAAAAGTTTTTTGCGTACTTGAAGCCTTTTGATTTGATAAAACTCATAATAAAAAAATATTTACTGATTCAGAAATGGATAATCAATTAAAAAGTAAGAATTAGAAATTAAAACCGATTAATACGTTTTTAATTTTTAATTCTTAATTGAAAAAAATCTAAGTATGTTTTGTGAATAAAAATTCGGAATAGGTAATCTTTATGTTTCAACCGAAGTGTAGTTACGTGAAATACACCTCGGTTGTTACTTTTTGTTAAAAATCGTTGATAGAACGACCTAAGAAAGTCAAAGCGCAACGGAAACCGATGTAGGATTTGGTTGTGTCTTGATACTCGAAAGTACGGGTTCCTGTTTGTAAATAATAAGCAATATCTTTCCAAGAGCCACCGCGAATAACTTTGCGTTTTTTTGATGGTGGGTCAGCATCTTTAGCATCTACGCGATAATCTGGATTTGCATCGTGAAAACCGAGCGTGTTATCAGCATAAGCTGTAATTGTCCATTCAGCTACATTACCCGCCATATTATATAAACCAAAATCATTCGGGAAGTACGCGTCTGCTTTTACGGTGTATTGTCCACCATCATCTGGATAATCGCCACGACCAGGTTTGAAGTTAGCTAATAAACAACCTTTGGAATTACGTGTGTAATAACCACCCCAAGGATAAGGTGCTAAATCATGTCCGCCACGCGCTGCATATTCCCATTCATATTCAGTTGGCAAACGAAATTCTTCGGTGTTAACTTCCTTAGCACTTTTATAAGTGTTATAAAGTTTTGTTCTCCACCAGCAAAAAGCGCGCGCCATGTGCCAATTTACACCGACAACTGGATAATCATCGAAGGCAGGATGCCAAAAATAATTACGCGTCATCGGTTCGTTATAAGAATACGCGAAGTCGCGAATCCAACACAAAGTATCTGGATAAACTTTAACTGTTTTTTCAAAAATAAAACTATTACGTTTTCCTTTTTTATTAGCATTCTGCCAGTCACCATTGTTGTGAGCAGCACTTTGCCAGTTGTATTCTTGGTATTTAACGTTGAATTTATCAACGTTTAATTCTTTCTTGCCTTCAAATTTATCATTACCTTGATAGTACAATTCATTGAGTGCTTCATCCGACCAATCAATATCCTGATCCCAATCAATAATGCCTTTACCTGTGCCATCTTCTGTTTCGATGTAATGATCGAGTAGCGCATGAGCTAAAGAGTCGCGTACCCAATCAATAAATTGACGGTACTCATTATTTGTAATTTCCGTGTCATCCATGTAAAAACCCTGAATAGACATTTGTTTCGGACGGTTGGTGAGCGTTTGTGCTACGTCTTGGTCACTCGAACCTGCGTGAAACACACCTGACGGAATATAAACCATTCCATATGGATTGATACCTTTCCAACTTGGGCGGTTTTTAGAACCGATGAGTTGACCATTTTGCTTCTTTCCGCAAGAGCTCATTGTAATGGTTAAAGTACCTGCGAGGAATAAAAAAAACAGTAGTTTCTTCATTGCTTTAATGACTCGATTTTTCAATTT
>JAYVVO010000648.1:0-2484 GCA_043786955.1 Saprospiraceae bacterium | reverse complement strand
CACCCGCCTTAACCAATTTACTCGGCGTCGCTCTGTTCGCATCAAAATCCGAAAACCGCCCGATGATATAATTCTTATCCAACAATCCCCGCATCGGCACCTTATAAAAATCCCCATCCCCGAAATGCGTCGCCCGATCTGCGAACACGCGCCGCTCCGCCTCCACGATAAAATGCACCGCTTCCGCCGAATGAAACGGCTTATCCTTTAACAAAAATTTTTCCGACAACGTCAACATTTGCATCAGCCCCACACCTCCACTCGACGGCGGCGGCATACCAATAATCCCATATCCCCGATACGTCCCCAGCGTTGGTTTGCGCCACACCGATTTATAATTCTTCAAATCCGCTAACGTGATTAAGCCTTTACCGCGTTTCATTTCCGCCACAATCAGTCCCGCCGTTTTACCGCCATAAAATCCCTCGACATTTTTATCCCGAATATCCTTCAACACATATGCCAAATCTTTCTGAATCAACACATCGCCCTCTTTCCAAACCTCTTTTTCCCCTTTAATCAGCGCCGTTTTATCCACAGTGCTAAATTTTACAAACGACGCGCGCGCATCATTCAATCGTTTCGCTTCCGCTTCCGTTATTGTAAAACCATTGTATGCTAAATTCACCGCTGGTTGAATCAATTTTTTCCAATTTTTGAGTTTAGAATACTTTAAAAACATTTGGTAGCAACCATCCACTGTTCCTGGAACACCCGAAGCCAATGCCCCCCGCTGACTTCTTTCAGCAACCACATTTCCCTTTTCATCTAAATACATATCGCGCGACGCACCACTGGCGGCGCGCTCTCTGAAATCAAGCGTATTTACTAATTTGCCATCACCCGAACGATAGACTAAAAAACCCCCACCACCAATATTCCCTGCGCGTGGATATACAACTGCTAATGCCATCTGCACAGCAATGCTTGCATCAATGGCGTTGCCACCCTGCTTAATAATTTCTAGTCCAACTTTAGCTGCCAAGGGATGTCCACAAGATACCGCAGCTTTATTGACGTTAATAGATTTTACAGATTTGGGTGTTTTGTATGGACCACCGTCTTCAAAATTGTTTTTGGCTTTTAAATTTGGTTGGGCTGAAGTGAAAAAAAATAGTCCAGCAAGTAAAAAAATATTAAATTTTCCCATCTCGATAAAATTAAGTAATGATTTTGAATGATAACGGATTTATTTTTGTTAAAATAACATTTTTATGTTATTTGGGCATATTTTTTGTAATTTATAAAATAGTTTGGTTAATTATTTTCATGGTTAGGTTTATGCCGTTGCAATTTAGCACGGCATTTTTTATTTTCCAAACTACATCGCCAAAATATGCGCCATGCGCATTAATTCTTGATTGACAGGTTTATGATTCGTTATAGCATCTTTAAACGACGTAAAACTAAGTTGGTTATTATAAATGCCTACCATCAAGTTCGATCTACCTGCAATGAGTGCCTCAACTGCTTCAAAGCCAAGACGCGAAGCCAAAACGCGATCAATACATGTGGGTGAACCGCCGCGTTGCATGTGTCCAATAATTGTGACTTTAGTATCGTAGTGACCAAGTTCCTTTTTTAGTTTTTTCGAAACTAACTCAGCACCACCATCTTTATTTCCTTCTGCAATAATTACAAGACCAAAAGGTTTACCGCGCTTAGTGCCGCTCTCTAAAACTTCCAATAAATCGGAATAGCCTGAATCACTTTCAGGAATTAAAACACCGCTTGCGCCGCTACCGATGGCAGAATGTAGCGCAATAAAACCTGAATGACGACCCATAACCTCAACAAAAAATAAACGATTGTGCGAATCGGCAGTATCGCGAATTTTATCGGCAGCTTCCATAGCTGTGTTTATAGCAGTGTCGAAGCCTATCGTTAAATCTGTGCCAAACAAATCGTTATCAATCGTTCCAGGCACACCAATAATAGGCATATTATATTCTTTACTAAAAATATCAGCGCCCGTAAAAGTTCCGTTTCCACCTATGGCAACCAATGCATCAATTTCGAAACGAATCAAATGATTGTAGGCTTTCAGTCTTCCTTCAGATGTCATGAATTCCATCGAACGTGCCGTTTTGAGCATAGTGCCACCCCGATGAATAATGTTTCCTACCTCAGAAGTGTCTAATTTTTTAATTTTTCCTTGAATCATACCCTCATAACCACGCTCAATACCATAAACTTGTAAGTCGTGATAAGTAGCAGTGCGCACAACTGCACGAATAGCTGCGTTCATTCCTGGAGCATCTCCACCAGATGTGAAAACACCAATTCGTTTAATTTCTTTTTTTTCTAACATCAATCGCGTTTTATAATTAGCGCAAACCTAAGTTTAAAAAATAAACTATTAAAGTATTTAATGAGAATTTTAGGTTAAAGAAAAAAGTTGCATTAAAAATTCGATTATTTAGCCAAATTTTTTAAATGATAATCCACTAACGCATCAATAGGTTTCCTGATAACTGTACCGAG
>JAYVVO010000647.1:0-2485 GCA_043786955.1 Saprospiraceae bacterium | reverse complement strand
GTGAAACGAATGAAGGCGCGATTTTCTTTAAAATCGGCACTGTAAGTACCGATAGCGGTTTTGGTATCGCCAATGATTCTAAAATATTTTCTATCACTACCAGACTGCGCAATCTGTTCTAATTTAGTAGCCTCTTCGGCGCTCCAATCTTTAAATAGTTTAGGCAACAATAACTGATAGTTCTTCATAAAAAATAATTATCCTAAAAAAAATAGGGAGCAAATGTAAGAGACGCGCGTTTAAAATGGTGAAAAATTAGAAATTTAGTGAATAACTATTTCTTAAAGATGATTTTTGCAACTATCAGAGAAAAATAATTTGGCGATTGGTGCATTTTTTTTATTAAACAGTAGCGAAACAAATAAAAAGTATTAATTTTGCACCCGCTTGTCAATATAAAGTTTGGGATTTTAAATCTCACTCAACAAACTTCGGTTTTATGGATAAATTAACTGCTTACGCAATACCTATTCGAGGTTTAAAAAATGGTGAGCATTCATTTGTTTTTAAAGTTGAAAATGATTTTTTTGAGGCTTTTGAAAATACAGAATTTGAAAACCCTGCATTCGATGTGAAACTTTTACTCGATAAGCACGATTCTTTTTTTGAATTATTTTTTGACATCAATGGCACGGTCGGAACAATGTGCGACAAATGCACTGCTTCGATAAATTTACCGATAGTTTGTAAAGACACACTCAAAGTAAAATATACGGAGCAAAATGTTGTTGAAGACGCGGATATCGTATTTATTTCTCCAGATACAACTATTTTCAATGTAGCTCAGTATATATTTGAATTTATTGTTTTGGCAATTCCGATTTACAGAACGTATGATTGTCAAAGCCAAGAAGTCAAACCTTGTGATTTTGCAGCTCTAAAAACTTTAGAAGCACTTGTCGTTGATGAAGATGCGAAAGCAAAAGAAGCTGAGAGCAGTAATGTTTTCAGTCAATTAAAAAATATTTTTAGTCAGAATTAATTAGTCATAGTTTTGCGTTTTTGAAAACGCGTTTAAAAATAAAATTGTTCAGTCATGCCAAATCCACGTAACCGCCACTCCAGAATGCGTAAACGCAATCGTCGCGGACATGATAAAGTAGAATTACCAACACTTTCAACTTGCAAAACTACAGGTGAGACGCACTTGCGTCATAATGCCTACACGCACGAAGGAAGTTTATTCCACAAAGGTTTAATGGTTATTAAAGCTAAAGTTAAAGTCGTTCCTGAAGATGAAGCGGGTGCATAATTAGCTTTGAGCTGTGAGCTTTGAGCCATGAGCACTTTATGCGGGGGCTTATGGCTCAAAGCGCATAGCTAATGGCTAAATTTTTTAAAATTTGAATTATGAAGACTGTAATTAATACGCCTAACGCACCGACACCGATTGGTCCGTACAATCAAGCTATCAAAGCAAATGGGTTTATTTTTCTTTCTGGTCAAGTTGCGATTGAGCCAGAAACGGGAATCGTAATTCTTTCCAGCATAGCCGAAGAGACGCACCAAGTGATGAAAAATTTGCAGGCGGTTTTGAAAGCAGCGGATTCTAATCTAGAGAAAGTTGTGATGAGTACAATTTTTCTTTCCGATATGAGCCACTTTAGTGTCGTTAATGAAGTATACAGTAATTATTTTAGTTCAAATTATCCTGCACGCGCAACGGTAGCTGTAAAAACTTTACCCAAAAATGTAAATGTTGAAATTTCAGTGATAGCCACAGAATGAAAAGAATACTTTCTTGCATCCAACCCACAGGCGATTTACATCTCGGCAATTATTTTGGTGCTGTCAAAAATTGGGTGGATTTACAAACTGACTATAAATGTTTTTACGGCGTTGTTGATAATCATTCAATGACTGCACCCTATATTGCTGAAAATTTGCGCGCCAATACTTGGAAGATGGCGTTTCAATTATTAGCTTCGGGCATAAAACCAGAAAATTTATTTATTCAATCGCTCATACCAGAGCATACGGAATTGTGTTGGATTCTTTCGTGCGTTACGAGTTTTGGAGAACTTTCAAAAATGACGCAGTTTAAGGATAAACGCGACCAAATAGAATCGAGCGATAAACAAGCGTTTGTTTCTTCAGGTTTGTTTTATTATCCCGTGTTGCAAGCAGCAGATATTTTAATTTATAAAGCCGATTATGTTCCCATTGGAAAAGACCAAGAGCAACACTTAGAATTAAGTCGCAACATAGCTGCGCGATTTAATTTTCAATTCGGTTGCGAGTATTTTGTACATCCCGAACCCCTTTATACAGAAATTCCTAAATTGCTTTCTCCAGCTGATCCAAACAAAAAAATGTCGAAAAGTTTGGGTGAAAAGCACTACATCAATTTATTCGGAGATACAGAGTTTATAAAAAAACAAATTAAATCAGCCGTTACAGATTCAGGCGAAAAAGTGGAAGGTGTAATTGCGCCAGGTGTTCAGAATTTGCTCACACTTTTAAAAGCGTGTGGCAAATCGGAAAT
>JAYVVO010000646.1:0-2488 GCA_043786955.1 Saprospiraceae bacterium | reverse complement strand
AAAAATCAGTTTTTTGTTTTGCTAAATCTTGTGAAAAAACACTAAAAGGCAACAGAAAAAGTATTATTTCTGTTGCCTTACGGAAATTTAAAAAATTTTTAACCAATTTTGAGTCCAATAATTAAATTTTATTGCTGATTAAATATGAGTTGATTGCCTTTAACAGTTAAACCAATTTTTGTATTTACATTCGATTCAGTTGAAAATTTATTAACTTCGATTACGCCATTGGTTTTAATATTTTTCAAATCTAAAGTTACAAATCTTAGATTAGTTGTGCTTATATTTTCAGTTGTTGTTGAAATTTTTACGCCATTATCATATACGTTCAGCGACATATTTTTCTCAAGGGCAATTTTAATTTTTCTTGAGTTGAATACTTTATTAAAAATATTTTGGGAATTAATCAAATCAATTATTGCATTACCAACTGGCGGCGGCGGCGGCGGCGGACCTCCTGGTATTGGGCAACCACTGCACGCTAAGTTAATACCGCTCAAATAACTTACAAATTGCGCATTAAAATCTTTGCCGAAGAAAGGGTTTAATAAATTTTGATTTTTAAGCGTTGCGCCATATTTCCACGCTGTCCAATCTTCATTTGTTCCAAAATTTTGCGCGCAGTCTTTATTTTTAACTTTAAGTGTTTCAAAATCTAATGGGTTATCACTATTTGCGCAAGTTTTAGTGCTCAATGCTATGGTTTTGAAAGAACCAAGTTTCTGAACAGGTGTTTCAATAGAAACATAAGCGGTCGCGCAACTTTGCAAAAAAAATGCTACGCTCAATAAAAAAAATGAACAGATGGGAAGTTGTTTGAAATTTGACATTGGTAAATTGTTTTAAGTAGTGTGATAAAATTGTTTAACGTCCAGTCGTATATTACAAGTAAGCTAAAAAGTGTTACTGGATTTTTAGAAAATTTAAATTTGTACAAATTTAAATAGAAATTTTCTTTTTGGTACTGTTTGAGAAACTAACTTTTGTTATTTTCTCGACGTGTTTATTTTAATTTTTGCAGTAAGTCTTGCGCTTTTTCAGAATACGGATGTTCTGTGTCTTTGGCAATAGTCGTCAATTGTTCTTTGGCTGTTTGTTTATTTCCTTGCGCTAAAATGCATAATGCTACGTAATAAGCACATGTTTCTTGTTCAATAAATCCAGTTTGTTTCGATAATTTTTCAAAAATAGGGCTTGCTTCTGAAAATTGTCCGTTTAGATAGAATGAAATGGCTAATTCCCATTGTGCATTTGTAGTGCCAACGTTCCTTAAATTTTTAATGGCTTCGCCTAAATTATGATTAACGATGCGTTTATAATTGGCGTGTAAAACCGAATCTTCCAAATTATTGGGTGTGTTATCTCCTTTGAGCGTTGCCGTATTCAGATCGGAAACCATCGCCATTAAATCTTTTTTTGAGTTTTCAATAATATCGCTTTGCACTGTTGGCATTTCTTTCGCCATTTCAACATTCTGAACAATATCTTTTTTCGATGGCTTTTGTGCTTGTTTTAGTTTTTCTGTTTGTGACGGTGGCACAATCTTATTTCCTGGTGTTGTGGGGAGCGTTTTCACTGTGTCGGCAGCGATAGAGTTTTTTGAAGGGATTGTAACAGGCGTTGTTTTTTCTTTTAAAATAAAAAATAAAGCTGCTAAAACTGCCACAGCGAGTGTTAAATAAATACTGAATTTCAAAGTTGATTTTTTTAATCCACTTGCTTCAGTTTCGAATTCCCAGCCTTTCATTTTTTTTCTAAGGTCATCTTCGAGTAGCACCTCGAGTGCGTTGATGTGTAATTTTTGTTGATTCATTTGGAATTGAAGGTTTTTATCTGTTGGTATTAATTTCTCTAATTCCGATGCTTGCGCAGCAGCTAATTGTCCTTTCAAGTAAGCATCTAATTCCTCATTCGAGTAAATATTATTTTCCATTTTATCACTCAGTTGAATGTTGTTTCAAAATATTTTTTTAAATAGTTGCTGTTATTAATGAGCAAAGCTAATTTTTGGCGGCACTCAAAAGCTTTTTTACGCGTATTACTTCCGCTGCTTATCTGCATTTCGGTCTGTATTTCTTTCATCGAAAAAGACAGCATATAATGTGTGAGTAGTTCTTTACAAACTTCATCAAGCTGATCTAATAATCTGCGCACCAAGTTTTTAGTTTCTTTTGTAAAATATTCTGTTTCGGGCGTTTCGCTATACGATACAATCGGCATCTCTTCTTCCGAACTGATTCTAATTCTGCTGCGTTTAAACGAGTACGCACGACCTTCACAAATACCCAGAAAATAATTTTTCAACGATTTTTCTTTGTCAAAACTACCATCGCGAACTTTTCTATCCAATATAATCATCGCTTCCTGTATAGCATCTTTTACATCTTGCACATCATAACCCTGCATCTGAATTTTGCTTGATGCCTCTTTTCGCCACCCTGACACGACGAAAATATAATGCAATGCTTCATCTCTTTCCGTAGCAACG
>JAYVVO010000645.1:0-2492 GCA_043786955.1 Saprospiraceae bacterium | reverse complement strand
AAAGTGCAAAAAAACGGAGATCTCGCGCTGTACTTTCAAATGCGTTAATTCTATACGGTGCTAAATTCCATAGTTGCACACCAATAGTAACGTTTTCCGTAAGCGCATTTCTAAAACTTATGGCATAGCTCAAATAATTATTACTTTCGTAGCCTACAATGCGCCAAGTGTTATAATAAAAATTAATTCCCAAACTATTTTTTAAACTCAGCTGACGCGCATACACAATGCCTAATTTTAAAAAGGAAGCAGACGTAATACCTAATTTTTGGATAGACGCTCCAAAAATATTTTTGCGGACGTTCGCTCGAAAATAACCAACACCAATAGACTGAAATTCAAAGCTACTGAATTTAACTTCGGCGTTAGCAATAATGGTATTTCCGTTTAATTCGAGCAGTTGTACGCCATTTGAGAAAACTGCCGCACTACCTTCTACCGAAGAAATCGCCCCACCCATGCCAGCACTAAAAGCGGTAGTTGAAAAAAAATCGCTACTCTGTGCATAAACAGTTAATTGTGCACAAATAAATAATAATAGTCCAACTTTATGTTTGTAATTTACGTTCATTGATAATAGCTAAAAAAGTTAAAAGTATAAGAGAAGCGTTTTCTTATAAAAAATAAAAAGTAGTTTTTCGAGAATTAAACCTAATTTCGTTTTTATAAGAAAGCTCTAAGTTAAAGAGTTAAAGAATAATGTGATTTTCGTTTTCCGTGCCATAAATGATACGGTTATAAATTAGTGGCGCCTACGGCGTTTTCGTTTCGTTTTCGTTTCGTTTCGTTTTCGTTTTCGTATTCGTTTTCATTTTGATTTTCGTTTTCGTTTTCATTTCATTTTCATTTTCATTTTCATTTTGATTTTGATTTTCGTTTTGATTTTGATTTCATTTTTCATTTTTCATTTCTTCATTCTTTTTGTTTAGTGAGTCAGATAACTTCACATATCTTAATGGTGCGCCCCGCCCAATTTAGCTATAATGCTGAAACTGCAAAAAATAATGCTTTCCAGACGAAAGATGAATTTGCGAGTTCCGATGCTGTTCGACAAAAAGCTATGAGTGAATTCGATTCGTTAGTTGAACTCTTGCGAACTCGTGCTGTAAATGTTTTTGTGTGGCAAGATACACCTACGCCAGCAAAACCCGATGCTGTTTTTCCAAATAATTGGGTAAGTTTTCATGCCGATGGCACGATTGTATTTTATCCGATGTACGCACCTTCACGGCGAATAGAGCGTAATGATGAATTGATAGAAGCTTTAACAGAAAAATTTTTAGTTCGTAAACGGTTGCACCTCGAGCAATACGAGCAAAGTAATAAATTTTTAGAAGGCACAGGCAGTATGATTTTAGACAGAAAAAATGAAATTTGTTACGCGTGTTTAAGTCCACGCACCGACGCGCAACTTTTGGATGAATTTTGCGAATCGCTCCATTTTAAACCCTTGAGTTTTGAAGCCGTTGATAAAAATGATACGCCTGTTTATCATACCAACGTTATGATGGCACTCGGCGAAACGTTTGTCGTAATTTGTTTAGACGCCGTCAGATTTCGCGAAAATCGCGTAGAGCTTTTAAAACTTTTTGAAAAAACAGGGAAAGAAGTTGTTGATATTTCTTTTGAACAGATGAATCATTTTGCGGGCAATATGTTGCAGGTTAAAAATGATTTCAGCGAAACTTTTCTCGTCATGTCGTCTCAGGCGTTCAATAGTTTGAACTCACAACAAATTGCGCACCTAAACAGACACACAACTATTCTGCATTCCGATATAAGTACAATAGAAAAATACGGTGGAGGCTCAGTGCGTTGCATGATGGCAGAAGTATTTTTGCCAACCAAGTAAGCTGCGAGAGGTTATCCCTTATGATGTGGAAATCGTTTTTATAAAAAAAGCGTAAAATCAGTATATTTGCGTTTGCAACCTACGTTAAATTTTAATTTAACGCCACATACTATGGTTAAGCGATAAAAACAGCATCAACGTATGTCTATAGCCTTACACGTTATAAGAGAAAAAGGAAAATTTGGATTCATAGATTCTCAAGGAGAAATTATTATTGAACCGCAATACCGCGAGGTGGAAGATTTTCATAACAGTTTCGCACGCGTTCAACTTTTTGATCGCGTTGTGCTGATTGATGAACTCGGCAGACCGCTCTTGAAAAATATGTACAGTGCGCTGGGCAAAATGGAAGAAGGGTTAGTGAAAGCGCGATTGGTTAATTTTTGGGGATATATTGACGGACGTTGTAACACAATTATAGATTTTCAATTCGAAAACTGCGGCGATTTTAGTGGCGGATTAGCGTCAGTACAACGATTCGGTGCGTGGGGATTTATTAATCGCGCGGCGGAATTTGTCATTAAACCACAATTTCAAAGCGTCGGAACTTTCAATAACGGATTAGCTTTTGCGAAAATTGACGATTTATACGGTTACATTAATAATAAAGGTAAATGGATAATTGAACCTCAATTTGAAA
>JAYVVO010000644.1:0-7164 GCA_043786955.1 Saprospiraceae bacterium | reverse complement strand
AACACCGTCCGAGTTCCGATTTTCTAGTGCTTTCAGGGGACGATCAAATCACGCTCGGCATGTTGGCGTGTGGTGCAGACGGCGTTATTTCCGTCATTGCAAATGCGTATCCACAAATTTTTAGCGCGATGACGCGTTACGCACTTGATGAAAATTTTATTAAAGCGCGTAGCTACAACGATATGCTGCACGACGTGCATCCACTTTTATACACCGAAGGAAATCCTGCCGGCGTTAAAGCAGCCGTTAGTATTTTAAATTTGTGCGAAAATAATTTGCGTTTGCCGCTTGTGCCGATTTCTGAACCTAATTTGCTCAAACTCAGAACAGAAATGCACAACGCGCGAGTTTACTTCGATGCACAAAAAATAAAGTGAGGAAATCAATCAGCGATAAATAATTTAAACCTTCTTAAAAAAAGTTCGCACGAAATAAGCATAGAAACAAAACGTTTTAGAATTTTTAAATACTCAAGCAATATTTTTGCGCCTGAAAAAAGTATTTCCCTAAAACCCGTAGCATGATATTAGTTCTAAAACGCTGGAATGTCGGTTTTTTTATTTTGTTTTTTGCAGCGCATACATTGAGCGCACAAGATAGATTACTTTCTCAGTTCTACGCTTCCCCACAATTGCTAAATCCGGCATTGACGGGTAATTTCGACGGAAAATATCGCGTTGGCGGCATCTACCACAATCAGTGGCGCGGCACATTAGAGCAACCTTTGCAAACAACGGCATTCGGTGGTGATTTGCGTCTCGATCCGTTTTCCTCCTCTTTTTCAAAAGATAAAATTGGCATCGGCATACAGTTCATGCGCGACAACGTTAGTAATATAGATTTTACGAACACTACGATTGCAGTTTCAGGTGCTTATCATAAAGCGTTGGATTTATTCAATACGCAATATTTGTCGCTCGGCATGACGGTCGGTTTGAGCCAGCGAAATGTGAATTACGAATTTTTAAGTTTTCAGGATCAATGGAATGGAATTGACGGTTATACTTTGCCGCGCCAAGAACATCTGCCAGATAATAATTTCGGCTACGGCGATATATCTGTTGGTTTAAACTATAGTATTACACCAGCTCCCGCAACATCCTTTTTTGCGGGAATTTCCTATTTTCATCTTAACAAACCAAATATTTCTTTTTTTAAAGGAATGAATTATCCTATAACGCTGCTTGATCCGCGTTTATCTATTCAGTTAGCCGCGCAAATTCCAATCAATCGCGAGCACTCAATAATGCTGAATCCGCGTTTTTTAGTGATGCAACAGGGTCCGCAAATAACAGCGAATGTGGGGACAAATTTTAGGTTTGTGATTGACAAAACGTATGGCACGTCACTACATCTCGGTAGTTGGTTGCGTGGCGTGAGAAACAACAACGGCGTGAGTTTAGATGGCATCGCTTTTTTGGCAGGCATAGAATATAATAACGTATTATTCGGCATGAGTTATGATTTGAATTTACCGAGTTTGCGCGATTATAAAGTTTATCAAAATATTTTTGAAATCTCGCTCATCTATCTCGGCGATTTCGATAATTCTGAAATACTTTGTCCCACGTTTTAATATTTATTTTTTAGGGATTAGATAATTTCAAGCAGACTTCGCAAACTATCGCAGCGGGAGTATAAATTATTAATAGTTCTGCGAAAGTCAGCGAAGTCCGTGGGGAAATAAAAATCGGCTGAGCGATTCAAAAATAAATTCAGCGCAGAAAATTGCGTTTCGCGTTTCAAAAAATAAAAAATATTCCGAAATGCTGTATCTTTGCGCATGGAATATCTAAATTACTCTCAGACTAAATTTGTTGGCGACGCGCTTACGTACGACGACGTTCTGCTCGTTCCTGCTTATTCAGAAGTTTTACCCCGCGACGTTGATATATCTACCCAACTCACACGTGAATTAAGATTGAATTTGCCTTTCATTTCGGCTGCGATGGATACCGTGACGGAAAAAGCATTGGCGATTGCCATTGCGAGACAAGGTGGCATCGGCATTATTCATAAAAATATGTCGGTTGAACACCAAGCCGAGCAAGTACGCTCTGTTAAACGTTCCGAATCGGGAATGATAATAGATCCAGTCACTTTAAATCCAGATGCAAATGTTGGCGATGCACTCAACTTGATGCGCAAATATAGCATTGGAGGCATACCAATTGTAGAAGGCAAAAAATTAGTGGGCATATTAACCAATCGCGATTTGCGTTTCGAGATAGATGTGCGCCGTAAAGTGCGCGACATCATGACCGTCCAAAATTTGATTACTGCACCCAAAGGCACAACTTTAGAGCAAGCGAAAGAAACTTTGCAACGCTACAAAATTGAAAAATTACCCGTCGTTGATGCGCATTATAACCTCATCGGACTGATTACTTACAAAGATATTATGCGCGTTTTCGATTATCCGATTGCGTGTAAAGATTCACTCGGTAGATTGGTTGTCGGTGCAGCACTCGGTGTGAGTGCTGATTTGCATGATAGACTCGACGCGCTTATTAATGTTGGCGTGGACGTAGTTGTAATAGATACTGCACACGGTCATTCTGTTTATGTATTAAACGCGGTGCGAGATGTTAAAACGCGCTACCCGAATTTACAAGTCATAGCAGGAAATGTTGCCACAGGCGAAGGTGCATTAGCACTTGCTAATGCTGGCGCCGATGCTGTTAAAGTTGGTGTTGGTCCAGGTAGTATTTGCACAACGCGGATTGTTGCAGGTATCGGCGTGCCGCAACTCACCGCTGTTTACGAAGCAGGCTTGGCTTTAAAAGGAAAAAATATTCCTATCATCGCCGATGGTGGGGTGCGTTATACGGGCGATATTCCGAAAGCGATTGCAGCAGGTGCGAGCAGCGTTATGGCTGGTTCACTGTTTGCAGGTGTGGAAGAATCGCCAGGAGAAACTATTATTTTAGACGGTCGTAAATTTAAATTATATCGCGGTATGGGTTCGGTGGATGCTATGCGAGCAGGCTCGAAGGATCGCTACTTTCAAGATGTTGAAGACGATATAAAAAAATTAGTTCCCGAAGGAATTGAAGGACGCGTTCCATTCAAAGGCTCATTAGCAGAAGTGATGGTGCAATATATTGGTGGTTTGCGCGCAAGCATGGGTTATTGCGGTGCAAAAGATATTACCGAATTGCAAAAAGCTCGGTTTGTCAGAATGACAATTGCGGGCGTTGCCGAAAGTCATCCACATGATATATTTATTACTAAAGAATCGCCAAATTATTCGCGCTCATCATAATCAATGAATTAATTTCACTCACGCCCAAATATCTTGATACACTTTGTGGGAATTTATTTCTTTCATGTTTGGTACGTGCCATGCCATGTAATGCAAAAGTGTTTCTAAAACTATTTTTCGCGTAGGAAGTAATGCAGCATCGAAATCAAAAAATTGAGCTTCACTAATATTTTCAACGTGTTTGAAAAGGGAATAAATAGATTCCGCTAATTTCGCGTCGTTTTCAGAAACCGAAGCGTTCAATAATATGAATCCCCCATTTTGCGGATCGAAAATACAACCTTCTTGATATGTTTCAATATTTGGTGAACTACCTAAGAGTTGAATTATTTTTGCCAAAAAAAGTTGTGCAAAAAAAAGTTTTGGTTCCGTTTGCGCGTTGAGTTGCGTCGCAAAATAATATAACCAATCGAAACAAGCTTCTTGATCGCTCGCATCCGTCATGGTTTTATGCACTACTTCAACCATGAATAACGCCAACGCCGATTTGCGCACATCGAAAAAAATTCCGCTCAACGGATTTACAACGCGCACTTCATTGATGTAGGAAAGATTTTTAGGATGTACACGACTAACAAGTTCCAATAAAATGAGTGGCTGAAATATAGATGCTGGAATTTTACTACCCACTTTACGCACACCTTGCACCATAAAACTTTTTATACCGTGTGTGGGTGTAAAAATATCGGCGATAACGCTTGTCTCACCATATTTTATGTGCCGAAGCATGATGCCTTGTAAAGTTTCAAGCATTTAAAATAATTTTCGGAAAACTGTGAAATCAAAAAGACCTTTAACTTGCCAGCTCAAAATATTTACTAAAGGTCTGAAAATATGATTTAGAACCTTTGCTCGAAAATTTCGCTGTCGCGCGCTTCATGCAAGATAGCAAGAATGGTTGCCGTTTGCAAAGTTTCGTTGAGTTCGAAATAAATGTAGTAAGGAAATTTTTTTAATCTCGTACCTCTTAAATGTTTAAATTTATACGGAGATGCTTCAGGGTGAAGTGAAATAAATTTAATTCGGTTAAGCATCTCGCTTTCAAACTTTTTTTCTAAACTTTTGCTTTGCATTTCATACCAATCGGAAGCGTCTGAATAATCGCTGAGAGCATCAGTTGAAAATAGAACAGTGTAATTCATATTGACACTTTTCTTTTAGATTTCAGTTTCTTCACTTCCTCCCAAGTGTAAGTTTTGCTGCTCGTATTTAATTTTAGATTTTCAATTCTCCCTTTTAGAATAAGTTTATGCCCTTCTGGAATATCCACTTGTTCAACAGTTTCAGCCATTGGGATATTCAATTTCTGAAGTAGTTCAAGAATAAAATTAGCCTCTTTAATATTGTCTGGCAATTTGATAGTTAATGTCATTGCTCTTAATTTTATTACAAAAATATACTTTTTTAGACACTATTCCATTTTTGATGGAAATTTTTTGAAAAACTGTAAAGAATTTCGGCTTAGTATTCCAAAAGTTTCATATCAATCTGTCGCGTTTGTAAAACAGCATCAACAATCTGAACTTTTACAGATTGTCCCATCGTTACTGTTTTACCTGTGCGCGCACCTTTGGCGCGTAAACGCGAAGGTTCTACGTCGAAATTTTCTGGACAGCGTGCAAAAATTGCCATTCCTTCTGCGAAGTAAGCCGTTAGTTCAATAAAAAATCCGCGATCGTTCATGCCATTTATAATACCATCGAATGTGCCACCAATATGCTGCTGAATATACTCAACTTGTTTGTACTTCACACTTTCGCGTTCGCATTCGGCAGCTTTGCGCTCTTGTGCCGATATATGTTTACATTCTTCTTCAAGTTTTTCTTTGTTGACGCGTACTGTACTTTTCAGATTTTCAAATAAAATGCGGTGCGCTAAAACGTCACTGTATCGGCGAATTGGCGAAGTGAAATGCGAATAATACTCAAAAGCTAAACCGTAATGACCAATATTATCAGTCGAGTAAGCCGCCTTTGCCATACAACGAATTGCAAGTGGCGTGAGCATTTTAACTTTATCGTCCGTCTCAGCCAATTTTGCTAAATTGTTGAGCGACTCGGCAATGTGTTTTGGTGTATCAATATTCATTTTCACACCCATTGTGCGCGCAAACAAAGCGAAGTCGGCAATTTTATTTATGTCGGGTTCGTCGTGAATGCGATAAATATACGGCACTTCAACGCCTTTTTCTTTGTGCGACATAAAATACGCAACTTCTTTATTTGCCAAAAGCATATAATCTTCGATGAGCATATTCGAATCTTTGCGCTCTTTTACGAACACTTCAACGGGTACACCGTTTTCATCGAGCCTGAATTTAACTTCTTCCGTTTCAAAATTAATAGCACCGTTTTTAAAACGTTTTTTGCGCAGCGCGTAGGCAATTTTGTTCATCGTCAGCAGCTCGTGCACTAAATCGCCTTCAGCTGTTTCTAAAACTTTTTGTGCTTCTTCATAACTGAATCGGCGCGTACTATGAATAATCGTTTTACCAAACCATTTATTAACCACGTTGTGCGCTTCGTCAAATTCAAAAACAGCAGAAAATGTGAGTTTATCTTCAAAGGGACGGAGCGAACATAACTCATTCGATATGCGTTCGGGAAGCATCGGGCAAACGCGATCTACTAAATAGACCGACGTTGAGCGGTAATACGCTTCTCTATCTAAAGCCGTATTTGGTTTTATGTAGTGCGTTACATCCGCAATGTGGACACCGATTTCGATATTACCATTCGGTAAAACTTGGAACGAAAGCGCATCATCAAAATCTTTTGCATCGAAGGGATCAATCGTAAAAGTAGTGATGCCACGAAAATCGCGACGGTGTTTTACTTCGGCTTCAATATCATCGTAAATTTTTTCAGACTCTTTTACCACATCCTCTGGAAAAAGAATATTGAAACCGTGATTGATTAAAATGGATTTCATTTCAATATCGCTCGTTCCTGGTGTTCCGAGTACGCCCGTAATTTCACCTTTGTATCGTTTCAATCTATTATTCTCGCCAAAGTCTGTCACTTTAACCGTTACCTTATCGCCATCGTTCGCACCCATCAAATGATCAACAGAAACGACAACGCCAGGCATATTTAATCTATCGGGAACGACAACGCCAATATTTTTCATCAATTGGAGCGTACCGATAAAGTTTTCTGTGGCGCGTTTAATAACTTTTACAATTTCACCATCGGGTCGGTTTCTGCGCGCCGAAAAATAAACACTCACCATGACAGTGTCTCCGTGTTGCGCCGTGTTCATAAATTTTTCCGGAACGAAAACATCTTTTTCAAATTCTTTTGTTGTGACGAAAACCGCTCCGCTGCGCGTTACGTCAACTGTTCCTTCGTAGGTGCCACGTTGTGGTGGTGCTTCTCCGCTGCGTGTTTCGCGCGTTGCACTTCTTGTGTTTGAATTTGGTTCGCCAACTTTATTGCGCGGCGCAGAAACGAATGGTTGTAAAACACCTTCCGCTTCTAATTTTGAATGCGCGTGTTTAACGGAATCTTTATTGTTGCTGATTCTAAGTTTTTCAATTATGTGCCCAGAAGTAAATTTCTTTCCTGGGTTTTCACTGTATAATTTGTAAATTGCTTTTAGTAAATCGGCAGAGGCGAGTTTGCGCTCTCTTGGAACGCCTGTTTTTTTTGACATGAAAATAATAAGGGTGGGTAAATTTTTACCACTAAATAAATAATGCACAAAATTACGGTTATTTTTCGTTAAGTCCCTAATTTATTTTTATTCAACGGTCGCAACGGTTTAAATAGCCAAAGTTCAGACAGAAAACTTTGTGAAATCTTCAATTCGGCGTTACTTTGTTGTATAAAATTTTCCCGGTTTTTATAAAAATGCTTTAAAGCATGAATACCTAAAAATTGTTTCCTTCAAATTAAAAA
>JAYVVO010000643.1:0-7167 GCA_043786955.1 Saprospiraceae bacterium | reverse complement strand
CGCTTTGGAGCTATTTTGCGTTGAGACTATCTTACATTGGCGTATTCGTTTATTGAATGTTAAATTTTTATTTTTTTATAGTTAAATTCCTATCCTTCATTTAACTTTGTATCTTAATTGAAGTCACAACATTGTGTAACGCCTTCCAAAACTTTTATTCAACCATTTTTTTCATTTAAACTCCTTATGTATGCGCTCTGAAGAAGCCTTACCAACAATGCCACTGTTAGGAATTGCACCTTATACCGGTTCGTTCGGCAGAAATGAACTGATTCACTTACTCAAACGAACTTTGTTTGGTGTGAAGAAAGATGATATTGATGCTTTTAGCGATAAAACACTCGCCCAAGTTGTCAGCACTTTGCTAACTCCACCCACGACCGAACCTACTCCCCCGATAAATAATTACGGTACAGCCGCCAACACTGATGACAGAATTGCACCTGGAACCGTTTGGGCGTACGATACCGAAAACGGAACGTACAACGGTGCGCGCATAAATTCACTACGTGCTTGGTGGATCGGCAACATGGTGAATCAAACGCAGAGCATTCACGAAAAAATGGTATTGTTTTGGCATAACCATTTTGCTACCCGTGCACTCGACACTTCGGCGTTGTATATGTATAATCACGTAGTAATGTTGCGCCGTAATGCGCTCGGTAATTTCAAAACTTTTGTTAAAGAAGTTACGCTCGATCCGAACATGCTTCGTTATCTAAACGGGTATAAAAATGTAAAAACGGCACCCGACGAAAATTATGGTCGCGAGGTACAAGAACTTTTTACGCAAGGCAAAGGACCTAATTCGCTTTACACAGAAACAGACGTAAAAACTGCGGCAAAATTATTAACAGGTTGGAATGTTAGACAAGCAACTTTCAAACTTGACCCAAACGATGCGACGGAAGTACCAAAAAATCGTTGGGAATCTTATTTTACTTTAGCCAATCACGACATTACCGATAAGACTTTTTCTGCGCACTATAATAATACGGTTATTAAAGGTACTTCTACAGCAGCAGCACCCGATACAGAAGTAATTACTTTCGTCAATATGCTTTTAGCGACGGATGAATCGTCAAAATATATTGTGCGCCGATTGTATCGCTTCTTCGTTTATTACGTCATTGATGCCACTATTGAAACGGAAGTGATTGCACCATTGGCTGCAATTTTTCGTCAGAACTACGATATCAAACCAGTGTTAAGCGCATTGTTCAATAGCCAACATTTTTTTGATATGGCTAATAGAGATGCACTTATTAAAAGTCCGATAGATCATTTAGTAGGTATGGTGCGCGAGTTCAATACCGTTTTCCCAACCTCAACTGATTATGTTCAGCAATATGGTAGCTGGTATCAACTTGTTGCTAACGGAAATGGTGCCGATCAGCAAGGTCAGGCATTAGCCAATCCACCAAATGTAGCTGGTTGGCCTGCTTATTATCAAGAACCAACTTTCCATGAGTTCTGGATTAATACCGATACTTTACCTAAACGTTTGCGTTTTGCTGACCAGTTTTTTACTGCCACTGGATATAACTTGGGTAATAATAAAAAAATCTATGCTGATGTGTTAACTTTCACAGACCAGTTCGGTCAGGATGCGTACGATCCGAACTTATTAGTTACACGGGCATTGGAAATGATGTATCGCATACCAGTCAGTGATACGTTCAAAGCATATTTAAAAACAACAATTTTATTAAATGGTCAAGCTTCCGATCACTATTGGACGGATGCTTGGACGGCGTATAAAACAACACCGAGTGCCGTCAATGCAAATATTGTAGTCACGCGTTTAACAAAATTATATAAATTTTTGGCGGATCGCCCAGAATACCAGCTTTCTTAGCCATGAGCTGTGAGCCATGAGCTGTGAGCTTCTGCTCTAGACTCTAAGCTCAAAACTCAAAACAAAAATATATTTCATCATTGTCAATGAGTCACGAGCCAATTATAGTTGCTCAAAGCTCATGGCTCATAGCTCAAAGCTTATCATGAAAAGAAGAAATTTTATAAAACATTCTGCTGCGGGTATTGTGATACCAAGCACCATTCAGGGAATGAGTGTTAAGTCATTAGGGCTTTCTGGCTTGATGTCGCAACTGCTCAACCCTTATACTGAAACAGATAAAGTTTTAGTCATCGTGCGTTTAGCCGGTGGAAACGATGGTCTGAATACAGTCATTCCATTAGATCAGTATGATGCGCTCACCGCTAATCGCAGTAATATTTTAATACCTGCGGCGCAAGTCTTAAAGCTTAACGGCAACACTGCTACAGGTTTAAATCCAGCATTAACAGGTGTTCAGACGCTTTACAATGAAGGAAAAATTAAAATCGTTCAGAGTGTAAGTTATCCCAACCAAAGTTTTTCGCATTTCAGAGCCACCGATATTTTAATGACGGGTGCTGATTCAAATAAAGTTTTAACATCGGGTTGGGTAGGTCGTTATCTAACCAACGAATATCCGAATTTTCCAACAGGTTTTCCAAATACAACCATGCCTGATCCGCTCGGTATTGAGATGAACGATATTTCTGTAACGTTTGGAGGTTTGAGCACTTTAATGGGAATTACGGTTTCCGACCCATCAAATCCTTACTCCTTTTTGACAGACGGTGGAACAAATACTGGCACTGGTAAATCGGGAACAGAATTAAAATTTTTACAACAAGTTGCTGTTCAATCCGATACTTACGGAAAAGTTGTTAAAGCTGCTTTCGATAAATCTTTAAGCACTGCTGCAACTTATCCTAATACAACGCTTGGTTTAGAACTTTCGCGTGTGTCGCGTTTTATTAAAGGTGGATTGAAAACGCGCGTGTATTTTGTAACAGTAGGTGGTAGTTTCGACACACATGCTATTCAGGTTGATCCGTTGGATCATACTAAAGGAAACCAGGCAAATCGCTTAGGTGAGTTAAACGATGCACTGCTTACGTTTCAACGCGATTTAGAAAAAGCGGGCGTTGCCGATCGCGTGCTGACTATGACATTTTCGGAATTTGGTCGTCGCATACAATCGAATGCTTCTGGTGGAACAGATCACGGCGCAGCATATCCGATGTTTATTATGGGCACAAAACTTAACGGCGGTGTACTCGGTACAAATGTACAAGTGCCAACGGGTGCTAACGTGAATAATAATATTCCGATGCAGTACGATTTCCGTTCTGTTTATGGAACAATTATGCGTGATTGGTTTTGCACTCCAGACTCTGAGGTCAAAACAATTTTGCTCAATACGTATCAATATTTGCCTATTGTTTCACCGAATGCGTGTACAACAACAACTGCAACACATGATGCTAATCAAGCTGCGGGCTTAAATTTAATTTCAGCATATCCTAATCCGTTCGATTTTGCAACCACTATAAGTTTTACAACGTATGGCGGACACACGCTCGTTCAAGTCATTGATGCTGAAGGTCAAATTATTGCCGTTCCAGTTGACGGACAATATATTGCAGGCGACTACCGCGTTTATTTTAACGGCGGATATTTACCGAACGGTTTATACTACGTTCGTTTGCAGAACGAATCTATTCAGCAAGTAAAATCTATTGTAAAAGTGCAATAAGTTTATTTTTTAGCTAAAATCATATAAGCCGTGTCACCTAAAATGGACGCGGCTTTTTTTATTCATCAATAATTAAAATTTTACGATTACATTTTTCCCTACATAAATTTCGATTTTTCATACACTTTTCCCTACATAAATTATTTCAGTCCTACACTTTTATACACATAACGGCGTACTTTTGTTTTATTTTGTTCAAACGATGCGAATAGTAAATGCACCGAGCCTTGTATAAAAATTTGTTGGATTGGAAAGTCAGTACACGGAGAAAACCGTTGTTGATTCAAGGGGCGCGGCAAGTGGGTAAAACTTGGTTGATTAATGAATTTGGTAAAAAAGAATACACCGACTATATCTATTTGAATTTTGAACAGACGCCCAACCTTAAATCACTTTTTGCGAACGAATTATCACTTCAAAAAATAATTGAAAATATCGGGTTACTACTCAACAAAAAAATACATTTCGATAATACGCTCATTTGTTTTGACGAAATTCAAAATTGTCGAGATGCACTCACAAGTCTTAAATATTTTCAAGAACAAGCACCCGAAATTCATATTATCGCTGCGGGTTCGCTTTTGGGTGTTAGTCTCGGGAAAACGTAAAGTTTTCCCGTTGGTAAAGTAAATTTTTTAACTCTCTATCCTTTAAGTTTTGCAGAATACTTAGAAGCGATGGGGGAAAATTTGTTGGTAGAAAAATTAAGCATTTTAGATTCTCTGCCCGATGTATTGCACGAAAAAATGTTGGTGTTTTTGAAAATGTATCTTTTTCTGGGTGGAATGCCCGAAGTTGTGGTTGACTATATCCACAATAAAGATATTAGCGCAGCGCGACAAATTCAAAAAGATATTTTAAACGCTTATCAACGCGACTTTTCTAAATACTCCGATCCTACTCAAGCTATCAAAGTGTCAGAAGTATGGCAATCTGTTCCGTTTCAGTTGGCTAAAGAAAATAAAAAATTTATTTATAACGATGTAAAAAATAATGCGCGCGCTATTAATTATCAGCAAAGCATTAAGTGGCTTAAAAATGCCGGATTGATTCATGTAGTTAATCAACTGCGAACGGCTAAATTGCCAATTTTAGGTTACGTCGATTTTTCTAAATTTAAAATTTACATTTTAGATACGGGTTTGTTGGGTGCACTGCTGAATTTATCGCCCGAAATTATTTTGCAACCCAATGAATTATTTGTAGAATATAATGGTGCTTTCGTAGAAAATTATACCTGTTTAGAACTCCTTAAATTATTTGAGCAAGATATATTTTATTGGTCATCGGAGCGCGAAGCAGAAGTGGATTTTGTTTTTCAGTATCAGAATGATATTTATCCGTTAGAAGTTAAAAGCGGAATGAATAGGAACACCAAAAGTTTGAGAAGTTACGCTGATAAATTTCAACCTAAATTACTTTTACGCGCTTCACCCCGAAATTTTATTGGCAGCAATGAATTTATTAATATTCCACTGTATGGTTTAATGGGTTTAAGATCGGTGTTGAAAGATTGAAATTTTTGTGTAATTTGCACCTGAAATATATTAAACTATCGCGCACAATGTTCAATAGAAAAAATTTTACACTTCTGAATCTTTTTATTTGTTTTGCTTTTGCAATAAAAGCGCAAACTAAAGTAGAGCTTACAAAAATTACAAACTTTCACCAAACCCATCGGTACGAATTACTGCAAGAGTATTTTTCTTTTTTAAGTATTCCGAACACCGGTAACGATCCAGAACAATTGCGACAAAACGCGCAATTCATTCTGAAAATGATGGAGAAGCGTGGTATTCAAGGCAAACTTTTAGAAGCCGATGGCGCAATACCTGCTGTGTATGGCGAAATACTAAATCCGAAAGCGACAACAACAATTATATTTTACGCACATTACGATGGTCAACCTGTTACACCTAAAAATTGGTCAGCTGGTTTAGAACCTTTCAAACCACAATTAGTAACCGATAGATTGGATAAAGGCGGAAAGTTTATAGCGTTTCCGAAAGAAAACGAAGTAATCAATGACGATTGGCGTATTTATGCACGCGCTGCTGCGGACGATAAAGCGGGCGTATTTGGAATTTTAAACGCTTTTTATGCCATTAAACAAACGGAATTACAACCCAACATAAATATAAAATTCTTTTTTGAAGGCGAAGAAGAAGCGGGTTCACCCAATTTGGGAAAAATTTTAGAAAAGCATAAAAATCTGCTTGCATCCGATTTGTGGGTGATTTCGGATGGTCCTATTCACGCATCGGGTAGAAAGCAAATCGTTTTTGGTGTGCGCGGCGATGTAAATATGAATTTAACCGTTTACGGCGCGAAGCGACCGTTGCACAGTGGCAATTACGGAAATTGGGCACCAAATCCAGCTTTGAAATTGGTTCAACTATTGGCGAGTTTGAAAGATGACAAAGGCAAAGTGCTTGTTGATGGTTTTTATGACGATGTTACGCCATTGAGTGCGCGCGAAAAAGATGCCATTAAACTCATTCCCGATCCTTCGCCGATGATGCAACGCGAATTAGCATTTGCGCAAACCGAAAATCCCGATCGTAGTTTTTACGAATCTATTTCAGCACTTCCTACGCTAAACATAAATGGAATTGTTAGTGCTAATGTTGGGAAATTAGCAGCCAATGTAATTCCAACAACAGCGATGGCTACTTTAGATTTGCGTTTAGTAAAAGGCAATGATGCGGAGCGACAAACTCAAAAAGTGATTAATCACATCAGAAAGCAAGGATTTTTTGTTACGGCAACCGAACCTACTGATGAAGAGCGCGCTAAATATCCAAACATTATTACGGTTACAAACGGTTCAGGTTATAATGCGCAGCGCACATCTATGGATTTACCTTTGGCGCAACGCATCGTAAAAGCGGTTCAGTTAACGAGTGCTGAACCTTTAGTTTTATTGCCATCGGCTGGAGGAAGTTTACCCCTATTTTTGTTTGAAACAATTTTAAAAACGCCACCGATTACTGTACCTGTTGTTAATTACGATAATAATCAGCATGCGGAAAACGAAAATTTAAAAATCGGTTGTATTTATCAATCTATTGAAACAATGGCAGCGATAATGCTTTTGAAATAGTTGTCAGTTGTCAGGTGTCAGGTGTCAGGTGTCAGGAATGAGCTTGAAGGATATAGAAATTTAATTCACTGTCTATTAAAATTCGGGCAGACTATAACAAAAAAAAGAAATTATGTCAATGATTCAAGAGTTTAACGATTACCGCGAGCGCATGAATGAGCGCATTTTAGCCGAAGACAACAAAGTCATTAAACGATTTTGGAGTTTAGACAACCAAACTTATGTAGATGGTGCATTGGATAAACGCACAAAAGAACTTTTGGGTTTAGTAGCATCAATGGTTTTGCGGTGCGACGATTGTATCAAATATCATCTCGGAAAATGCCACGAACTCGGCGTAACCAAAGCAGAAATTTGGGATGTGTTTGCCGTGGCGAATTTAGTCGGTGGTTCTATTTGCATTCCGCACACGCGTCGTGCCGTCGAGTATTGGGAGGAATTGGAAAAATTATAGGCTTTTAAAAACAACGTTAT
>JAYVVO010000642.1:0-2520 GCA_043786955.1 Saprospiraceae bacterium | reverse complement strand
TGTGGTAGTAATAAAGCGGTATGCGCTAAACCATAACACACAATGCCGATGCAAACAACTTGTAAAGGTTTTAATTTATTCTGTAGATAAAAAATGAGCGGCATTTCTACAATAAGTACAAACACACAATTCAAGGCGTTCATAAGTCCCGCTTGCGCTTCGCTCCAACCGTAAGCGCGTGTAAAAAAATAACTAATCGTCCAAATGATTTGCATGAAAACCACTGCGCCGAGGAATGTATAAAACGTAAACAATAAAAACGTTTTGTCCGAATATGCCGAATTTTTAAAAATGATTTTCAATTTTTCAATTTTTGCTTTTTCTCTATACACATTCAACTCTTTCAGAGTTGCTGTTTGTATTTTAACATTTGAATTTTGCTCTTTGTCTTTTGCTTTTTCTCTATACACATTCAACTCTTTCAGAGTTGCTGGTTGCTTTTTGACATTTGAATTTTCTGGCAAGAAAATCAAAACTACTATTGCAGCAGCAACGCTTGTCAGCGCATCGAACCAAAAAAGCCAACGCCAACCGAGCACAATGAGTAATCCGCCGATGCCGAGTGCAAAACTTATCGCTAAATTAACAGAAATGCGCAGCAGCGAATATGCGCGCGTACGTATTTCATCCGTCGAATAATACATGAGTGCGACGTTATTGGCAGGTCGAAACGCTTCGCTGATAAAACTGAAAGCAAAAATACCACCGCACAAAAAGTAAAAATTATGGAAATACTGAACAATCGCAGCCACAACACCCGCAATGAATAAGGTAAGCCATTGCACTTTGTAGTAACCCAAAGTATCGGTCAAATAACCACCCACGAAGGAGCCTGCGATACCGCCGATTCCAAAAAAAAGAACAATTTCACCAGCAGTGGCAATATCGAAATGTAACGGACCTGTTAAATAGAGCGTCAAAAAACTGATGATCATTGAGCCCGCGCGATTGGTAAACGATATGCCTGCTAAAATCCAAACTGCACTCGGTAATCCGCCAAACCAATTTTGAAACGCAGATTGTATGGTTTTTTTCATGGCGTAAAATTAACCATTAAAACTTACACAACGCGCCATTTTCTTTCAGCCAACGTTCTTGCACTTTGAAGTTGGGCGCGGCGACTTCCACGATATTCCAAAATCGAGTAGAGTGATTCATTTCAATGAGGTGAGCCAGTTCGTGAATGATGACGTAATCCTGCACAAGATCAGGCGTGAAAAGCAAGCGCGTTGAAAAATTTAAATTGCTGCTGTTCGAGCAACTTCCCCAACGCGTGTGTACGTTTTTAAAACTAATACTGTTGATTTCTTTTTTAAAAAAAGTATGATTGAGTTCGTGTACGCGGCGCGAAAAATCGGGTAGTGCTTTGCGCGCAATGAGACGACTGAGAATTGTGCCAATTGTTTCTGAAAGTTGCGCATCCGAAATGCCGAAAGGCGCATCAATTTTCAAAGTGCTATCGGGCGTGAGTTCGCCGCGCACCGATTTACTAGTAACGAAACTAACTTGAATCGTTACCGCATATTTTCCAACCCAAATAACTTCGCCGTGATTATATTTTTTGGGAATGAGCGTATTAAGAATTATAGGTTTTTTTTTCGCGCTCGCAATGAGTGCGGTTTGTAATTGCTGAATAACAGTGCGATCTTGTTCGGGCGAAAGTATGGGCAAGCGCACCAATAATTTATTATCCGAAAATCTGTACGTTGATGATTGTCGCAGTTCGCGCGTGATTTCGACAGTAACCACCGTATCTAAAACTTGCCATTGCGTGAGTTCTTTGTATTTCGTTTTGTGTTTTTTCAGCGCAGATTTTTTCAGCATCGTGTTTTCGTAAAGTGTTTGAACGTGTTTCGTCACTCAGTTGGTACAAATTTACTCGAAATTTTATTTTAAATGAATTTTTTTCCGTGCCATAAATGACATGGTTACAAATTGGTCACCCCTACGGCGTTTTGCGTTTTATTTTTCAATGGGCTTGAACCCTTTGCTAACATCTGACGCACTTTCAGTGCTTTCATTATTTCCTTTTCTATTAATAAAAAACTATCTTGCAAAAAATAGCAGAATGAATATTATTCAGGTTTTGAAAACCGAAGTGCCGCAATATAAAAAAGTTTGTTTTGAGGCTTTGAAAACGCATATTGATGTGATTGAAATGAATTATTCGGGTGGCGAAACAGATTTAACGACGCTGCTTTTTTTGAAAAAAGAAAATTTAATTCCCAACGAAGCGTGGGCGATTTTAACGCTGCGCCTATTCATGCACAGCGAAGAATTTGATGATTTTGAAAGCTACACCACTGAAGAGGTTTTAAGCTGGATGGAATTATTAGCGACGCAATACAACAAAACGACGTTTGAACTTTACACAGATACAGCAATACACGCTGACAATTATTTTATTGACCGTTTAAAATTTCCAGAAAAAACGAATGTTGTTCGCTACAACGGTAGAACAATTAGTCCCGATACTTTCGATAAAATAGATCCGCTCTCCGACACGCTGCGCATTATTTC